>JANONN010000390.1:0-2670 GCA_031420835.1 Ignavibacteriales bacterium
GCAGGGGCATCTGATGGTCTACATCTCGCATTAAATGTCGGGGCTATGCTCTTAGCTTTCATCGCATTGATTGCAATGATTAACTGGCTTCTTCAGGTGGTTGGTGATTGGACCGGACTAAATGCTATTCTCATAGCACAAGCGGGCCAGCCACTCAACCTGCAGCTTATGCTTGGCTTTGTCTTCCAGTTCATAGCGTATGCCATTGGCGTGCCGGGCTCGGAGGCATTCCACTTCGGTAGTCTGATTGGAACAAAGATCGTTTTGAACGAATTTGTAGCTTATCTGGACATGGCTAAGCTTATGGCTGAGAATAAATTAGTAAGCGAGAAAGCAATTACAATGGCAACCTTTGCATTATGCGGCTTTGCCAACTTTTCCTCTATTGCCATTCAAATTGGTGGAATCAGCCCTTTGGCCCCTCACCGTCGAAAGGATCTTGCTGCTCTCGGACTTCGTGCCGTTCTTGGCGGAGTACTCTCCACCCTTCTCACAGCAACGATAGCGGGTATTCTCATCGGAGCATGACGATGTGACAACTCAGCAGTTAGGACTTGTCTCAACAATCGATTCCCTTCGCAAACGGATTTCCACGCTCCCTTTGGTTGCATGTGTTCTTGGCTCAGGTCTTGGTGATTTCGCAGAGCAGCTATCGGATCGAATTGAAGTTAACTCTGTCGACGTCCCTGACTACCCGATTTCCTCTGTCCCCGGGCACGCAGGCAAGCTTGTCTTCGGCAAGATTGCCAATGGTAACCTCTCTTCCCCGCCCCTCTTGGTATTCAAGGGAAGAGTGCATTTCTACGAAACCAGTTCTCTCCGCACTGTCCTCACACCCATTAAGGTTGCAGCCGCGCTTGGGTGTAAATACTTCATTGTGACAAATGCTGCAGGAGGAATCAATCGCGGTTTTCGTCCCGGGCAGTTGATGTTGATTCGAGATGTCATTGATTTGACCTTCATACGAAGAAAAACCGGCACATCCACAATTGGAGACCGGCCTTCTTCTCCTCATAACCTGTTCGATGAAACGCTACAAACACTCCTGCGCATGGCTGCACGAGACTTATCGATCACGCTGGTCGAAGGAACCTACTGTTGGTTAAAAGGTCCAACGTATGAAACCGCTGCGGAGATAGAAATGCTACGGCGGATAGGTGCAGATGCAGTGGGAATGTCGACCGTTCCGGAGATTGTCGAAGCAAATGACAGTGGGATGAAAGTGGTGGGAATATCTCTTATCTCAAATCTCGCAACCGGAATCACGGGCGAAAAGCTTTCACACGAAGAAGTGACCGAAACCGCTAACAGAATCAAGGACACCTTCACGCGCCTCTTGCGTGAATTTCTTCTTCGACTCTCTGCATCACAGTCTCCTATCCAGTAAACAGGTGATAGAGCATCAAATATATAACGACGCCCGTCGTTGAGACGTAAAGCCACACAGGATATGTTATCCGCGCAATTTTCTTGTGCGATTCATATCTCCCCTTTAACCCCCGATAGAGACTCATAAGCGCCATAGGCACGATGGCGGTCGCAAGAATCGTGTGTGAAATCAGGATGGCAAAATAGACCGGCCTGATCCATCCTTCGCCGCGGAATGGCTGCGAACCATGACCGTAGTGATAGAACAGGTATGACACCAGGAACAGAGCTGAGACCGACACTGCTGCGATCATGAGTTTTCTGTGAGCTGGGATGTTCCCCTTCTTCATCATGCGGTGACCAATGATGAGAAGAATGGCACTACATGCGTTGAGCATCGCGTTCAAGGTTGGCAGGTCGCTAAAGGAAATCATATCACTTCGATTTTACCTTCCCAAGTTCCACCCCTCGATCCCTGCGCAACACTCCTGTAACAGCAAAGAAGAGCATCATCATACAAAATAAGATAACAACAGTAATTGAGAGCTCCAACGAAGGCAGACCCTTCGAATAATCTTCATTGAAATCATACATTACGATTCTCGTGGCTGAGACTCCATACGTGAGAGGGTTGAATTGCATTATAGTTGCTACCCATCCTGCCGCTCCGGCTGAGGGAAAAAGAGCGCCGGAGAGCATCCACATTGGAATAAGGAATAGATTCATGATGGCGTGGAAGCCCTGAGCTGAATCCATTCGCCATGCGATGGCAAAGCCAAGTGATGACAGACCAAGGGCGACAAGAAACAGGATTAGGCTTGTATTTACAAACGCGATAAGCGAAATTGGAATCCCCACAATTGGGGCAACAAGGAGGAATAAACAGGCCTGAATCAAAGCCAGAATCGTAATGCCCAAGACTTTTCCCAGAACAATGGACGAACGTTGCACTGGCGCGACAAGGACGGATTGCAGAAATCCTTCTCTTCTATCTTCGATAGTTGAGATGGAGGTGAATACTGTCGTAAAGAGAACGATAAGGACCATCGTCCCTGGGAAAAAGTATTCTATGTAACTCATTGTCGGCGGAGCGGATGGAGACTGAAACGAATCTCCCAACCCCGATCCAATCACTATCCAAAACAACACCGGAGAGGCTATGATTGCCACAACCCGACTTGGCTGTCGTGCAAATCGCACGACTTCACGCGAGCCTAAGGTCCATATTGCAAGCCACAACTTCATAATCGCAGGCTTTCGTTTGACGTCTCTACAAAACCATGGCCGGTATATTTCACAAAG
>JANONN010000391.1:0-5777 GCA_031420835.1 Ignavibacteriales bacterium
GCTCAACTACGTCCTGTTTTTCCACACGGGGAGAAGAGAACACTTCCTCAGAGAGATCTGGAAGTCGACGCTCCGGAAGCTGTACAGTGCTCGGAGTTCGCGGGCGTACGCTCAACTTAGCTTCCGGTTTTAGCTGAGGAAAATCTGCCTGAGACGGTGCAGGTGCAACCGGAGAAGATGTTTCCGCCAGTGCCGCTCCCCAAGAAATCTCCACAAACTCCTGCGATTGCATAACGACTGGAAGGTTTGAGAAGAAAAGGATAATCAGGAAGAGAAGATGGATGGCAAGTGAAACACCCCATCCCTGCAATGTTTCTTTCGAGCGCGTCATTGTCTACAGCGTTGGTTGTGTGGCAATGAGGAAACGTGTGGCTCCTACGGCTTTTGCAACGTCCATGACCTGCACAGCGCTTTGCAAACTGACGGCCCGATCCGCATTGATGACCACTGCTTTGTCCTTTGCATCACGGAGGAGCGTGGCCAATCGTGTGCCAAGCACTTCGACTGTTACCTGCTCGTTGTTCAGGAAAACCGTGCCACGTTCCGTCAGCGTAATAACGATCTCGCGGCGATCCTCTGTTTCTTTCGTGACCGACTTGGGAAGTTGAACCTTGATGCCCGGTTGGATGACAAATGACGATGACAGAAGAAAGAAGATCAAGAGGAGAAAAACAATGTCAGTAAGGGACGAGAAGGAAAAGATCGTCAGCAGTTTATTCTCTGTTTTCAGCCGCATCGCTACGATTTCTTCTGAAAGTATTCTTCGGTGACTTCCCGTCGTCCTTTTCCTACCGCTGCCATCGCTTCTTCAACCGCTTCCTCAAGTTTTCCGGAACGGACAAGATCAAGGAACTCTTCCGAGGCGCTTTCCATCTCAAAGACAAACCGATTGACACGCGTAACGAAATAGTTGTAAAACCCGTATGCGATGATTCCAACCATCAACCCAAACGCTGTGGTCAGAAGCGCTTCCCAAATACCGCCAGCAAGATCAGACGGATTGACACTGCCGCTGAGTCGCTCGATGGTACGGAATGCGCCGATCATTCCCGTGACCGTGCCAAGAAAACCAAGAAGCGGCGCAAGACCTGCAACCGTTGCCAGCATACCGAGCCGATGTTCCAGTTTGTAGGCTTCTTCCTTCCCTGCGTTCTCGATGGCCGTACGAACATGCTCATGACCGTCCGGATACTTCGTAAGCCCACGCTTCATCATGTGTGCTAGTGGTGCGTTGCTCTTTGAGCAAAAATTGACCGCTCCCATCAAATCGCCACGCTGCAGAATACTCCGCAGCTTTAGCATGAATTGGCCCGGGTCGATTCTTGCTTTGCGGAGTACGAGCCATCGCTCAATGATCACAACCAGCGAGAGAATTGAGCAGGCAAGGATGGGATACATAAGTAACCCACCCTTCGAAAAGAGAGTTAGCAGATTTGTCGTCTCCATAGTCCCTTACTATCAACCGCACTTTGTTTGTGACGATTTACTTCATTCGAACTTTATCGATCCAGTAGTTCGAACGTAGCTCGAGAGCGAATGCGTCAACCGCTTTTCGGGCATCTTTCAAGGAAGGATATTTTCCTATTCGCACAGTATGCCAAGCGCCGTCTTTGTAGGTCCGCTTTTCAACAAAAGCGGGATAACCCGCTTCAGCGAGTCGTTTGACCATCATGTCTGCGGTTCCCTGGTCACGCCACGCAGAAACTTGAATTGTGTAGCCACCGGACATCTCTGCCAATTTGCCGCGTGCCGGCATTCCCGCTACTCCCGTCATCTGAGGCTCCTTGCCCGACGGCGGTTTCTTTCCGGCCTCTTCGATTGGAGGAGTCTCGAGCAATTCCGACATCGAAGTGTCCTCCATGGCAGCCTTGATCTGCTCATCGGTTGGAAATTGATCGGCGGGAAACGCGTCTTCCTCAACTTGGGTCACAGGGGGAGGGGCTTTCTTCCCCCAGAGCTTGATGACTCCAAACTTGTTGAGGAGGAATACCCCTCCGCCAACCACGACCAACAGGACGACAACGATCAACAATTTACTCATTCCACCTCCACCTCCACTCGATTTTGCTGACGCCGATGACTCTGACCCTTCTGCTCCTTCATCATCCATCAGATTGAGATCTGGCATTGATAAATCCTCCTTTGTTGTTGGAGTATAATGATTGTCTTCGTTTTCTTACCAACGATACCGCAAGCCAGCATGTATATTCAACGGCTCTGCGCGATAACCCTTCCAGGTTTCATAACCCGCGTTGGCCAGGTTATCTCCGCGCACAACTACATCTAATCTCTCAAGCACGCGATACTCTACCTCCACATTTATCAGCACGTATGAGACCAGTTCATTTGTGTTTGCCTCATCGGCCCAACGTCTTGCCACCATCAGAAATCCCGGTGAGACACTCACGCCAAATGCGAACCTATGTGTGTACGTTGCAGTAACCTCGGCGCCGGGAACATATGGTACAGTGCGGCGCGTTGTTGAATTCTTTACTCTTTGCACCAAAAGGGCAACGGCAAAATAATCATTTGCTGTGACGTTTGCAAATAGTTCTGCCTTCCCGATTGTTCGTTCCGTCCTTCCATCGTATTTAATGAGCCAAACGCCAGAAGTGGAAGTATCGACATAACGGGGGTCATTTTCCATCAAGGCATACTGAACGGTCAATTTGCTGCGTAACCACGGCTGCCACTCCGATTCAGCACCGATGGATACATCGACTTTTATGTCCCGATTGGGAATTACGGCCTGCGCAGAGAGATAAAGGTTCTGCCGAATGTGACCCGAGAGAGACTCCAGCTCACGCCGTGGCCGAAAGCTCGCAAAGACAAGGTGCTGGTCATTGATCCGATACCCGCCGAGAAGAAAGGGTGAGACGGTGAATGCCGAACCAAGACCGCTCGACACAAACGCGCGCACTGAGCCTTCCAGAAAAACGTTGCGCCACCAGAAGCGGTGCGTCCCGACAAACATTTCAAGATTCGAACTGCTCTGCGGTTTCTGTCTCGAAATGGAGGACGCCTGATATCGTAATCCCACACGAAGCGGAACAAAAGACGTTGGAATTCTCGCGTCAGCATATATATGCGAGATTCTCTCAGAAACTTTGAACGAAGAATCCGAGATGGCCACCTCGTCCTGCTCAAGTCGGACGTCAACACTTGTAGTGCTTTGCTGAGATGTGGAAACAGCAAACGCACCGCTTGTCCGCATGATTGTCCGAGCAGTTAGTGGATGTGGCGATCCAAAGAACCTGTACTGATCACTCTCGTATGCCAACGACATAGCGATGCGCGTACCTGCCAGCGATTGAGATGGTGGAATCGTAAACCCACCCGTCCCTCCTATTCCCCCCCTTGAGCGATCAGCAGCGTTCGTATGACCTGACGTGCGATAGTAATCTGCTGAAACTTGATAGTCTAATTGCTCGACACGTCTTCCAAACCAAACATCAAGCGAGGGAGTGGAATATGTACCGAAGCTTGCTCGCGCATTCCCAATGAAAGGAAGAGAAGAAGCTCGCATAAATTCCTTCCGGGCTGATTCAGCGAGTTCCGTTGTCTCCCTTCCTGCCGTTCCAACAAGCTGTCGAAAATCTGATCTCGTGAGCACCTGTTCTTCGGGCGACTGTTTCTCGAATTGCTGCAGATCAATCGAGGCAACTCCGATGATGATATACTCCGGGAGTTCAAGCCGCGGCATAGGAACAGTCGGACTCGGTGTGAGAGAATCTGGCTGTGCGGACTGAACATCAATCCTTCTTGTCTCAGGCTCACGCTTCTGAGCGCTCATTCCTTGAAACGCAGAAGCCACGAGAACCATCATGCAGAAGAGTCTCTTCACCATTCGTAACTACTCAGTGTACTGTTTGGTTGAACGTTTTTCTATAGGACACAGACGGCAGTTCCATGAGACCCCACTCTAACTCTCCCCTACGAGGGGAGAGGATTTTTTTCCTCAGTTCAAAACTGAAAATGAAAACCGTCCCCCTCTTAGGGGGACTACCCGCCCGAACGCAACAGGCGGGCGGGCAGGGGGTCTTCACCAAGATTATCAAGACCACATTCCTTTTCATGAAGACGCTGAGGAGTTACCACCATCCTACCTCCGCTCCAGATTCTTGAGTCGCCGTTGAGCCTCTGCACTCTCATCTCCCCCGCCGCCAAGCTTTATCACGTGTTCGTACGCTTCCTTCGCGCGCCGATAATCGTTCACTTGTTCGTAGGCTCCGCCTAAACCGAGGTAGCTCTTCGCAAGCCACGTTTGATGACCGGGGAATACATATCGAACTCTCAAGAAGGCGTTGATCGCATTGTTCCAATCCTTCTGCCCCGAATAGATTACACCACTTAGATACTGAGCCTCTGCCCCGAGTTCATCTGTTCGGGACGTCGCCACTTGTTGACACAGTTGTTGAGCCTTCTCAAATTCCTTTTCGAGAATATTCAAATGAACGATAGAGAGCATCGCCTTCGCCCCGGCAAGAGTGCTTCCGTAGCGAGAGCGGACAAACTCAAACTGAGTTCTCGCTTCGGAGAGGTCTCCGTTCTCGAGAAAGATCTGACCCTTGAGAAAGGAAGCGTCCGGCCGGATTTCCAAAGTGTTATACTCGTTCTCTATTCTCTCAAAAGCTCTGAGTGCCTTGTCATAGATCTTCTGCTGCAAATAAATTGTCCCGGCATCATAGAGCGATTGAGCAACAACGCGTGGTGCCGCTCCATTCGCTGACGCAGCACGAGAGTAACTTAATGCCGCTTCTGTCAGCATCCCCATGTGCTGGTACGCGCGACCGATGGAATGAAGAGCAGTTGCAACGAGAGCCGAGCGCGGATATTTCGTTATGAACGATTGGTATTCCTGGATCGCCTTCTCATACTCTTTCTGGCTGAAGAGCAAATCACCTTTCCGAAGATAGAGACTTTGACCAACGGCAGCATCGGGATTCTGCTGAATAAAATCATCAATCACCCGAAGCGCCTCCTGTGACTTCCCTTGTGCCGATAGGCAATACTGAATTCCTGTGATCGCATCGGCAACATGTGGGCTTTTGGGATAGTCCGTCAAAACTTCTCGGTAGGCCCGCTCCGCTCGTTGATACTGCTTGAGATTGTAGTATGAATCGCCGATGCTATAATGCGCCCGTGCCGCGAGCTCACTTGCAGGAAAGGCGGTGATAACTTTTTCGAACTGCTTGATCGCTTCCCCGTACTCTTTGCTCTGGAACCAAATCCAACCAATTGCGTACTGAGCATCATCCGCTAGACCTGAATTGGGAAACAACTTTAGAAGATTCGTAAACTGCTCGATCGCCTCATCCTGATCGCCTGCACGGTAGCTCGCCTGCGCAAGTTGATGATGGACATAGTCCAAAGATTCGTTGTTTGGGTAGTTTCTGACAACCAGGCGGTAGTTGTTGATTGCTTTCCTGTATTCCTTCAAGAAGAAGGAGCAATCGGCCATTCGAACACGGGCATCAAAAGCGAACTTCCCGTTCGGGAAAGCAGCCAGAAGTCGTTCAAACGCTGTGATTGCCTTCCCAAACTCGTTCATTTTGTAGTACGACCATGCAGCCCCGTATAGCGCCTCCTCCTTCTTCTCGTGCGCGCGCAGGTTGGCGATCTTCTCATAGTTTATTCGAGCGTTCGCGAAGTTTCCAATCTGGTACTCAGATTCCGCAAGCCAGAATTGCGCCTCAATGGCCAACGGGTGCTGCGGATACGTCGAAATGAAGCCAGATAAGACAGCGGAGGATTGAGCATACTTCTTGAGTTTGAAC
>JANONN010000392.1:0-4615 GCA_031420835.1 Ignavibacteriales bacterium
GATCAGTTGAAGGATTTCCGCTTCGTTGGTGTACCGACCGGGATGCGCAAAGAATGAAAGTCCACCTACAGAATTCACGAGCTTGAACGCGTCCAGGGGTGTGAGCTGAAATTTCTTTTCGTACGCGGGTCCGCCCAGACCGATGTACTTCTCAAATGCCTGATGATAGGAGACGGTCAGTCCTTCTTTCACCAGGGCATGGGCAATGTGAGGTCGTCCTATTGAGCCAATCCCTGCCCGGTCTAACACTGCTTCTAATTTGAGGGGGATGTTGATCTTGTTCAGTTTCTCGACAATCCGCTCTGCGCGCCTGAGGCGTTCTACACGAAAGAAGGTAAGGTAGTCGAGGAGATTTTGGTTGCGGTGATCGAAGAAATACGCGAGAATGTGGACATCCTTCTCTCCGAGTGAAACACTCAACTCAACGCCGGAGATAATCATAACACCGAGGCTCGTTCCCCACTCCGTTGCCTCGTTCAAGGCGCCAACGTTGTCGTGGTCTGTGATCGCGAGGGTGCTAAGCCCTGCGTCCTTCGCTTTTTGGACTAACTCACGGGGCGTAAGCACTCCGTCGGAGTAGGTTGTGTGAGTGTGAAGGTCGGCCCGACCGGTAGGTTCAGCCTCCACTCCCTCCTCGGAATGTCTCGCCCCCTGTTGGCGATACTCCTCCATCTGCTTTCTCTCTCTTTATCTACGAGTTTCAACGCGATCAATCACTACAAAACTCCACTATGCGATGGACTGGGAGGCTAGACGAATTGTTTGCGGAATTCCTCATAGTCTTTGATGGTCAGCGTATTGCCGCTCATCTCAATGTGGTTTTTCCGCATGAATTGATGCAGGATACGAGAAACAGTTTCTCGCGATGTTCCCGCCATGCTGGCGATATCCTGCTGAAGTGGGAGGTCAGGAATTTCAACTTTCCCTTTTCGAAAAGTGCCGACATCTTCGGCAAGGACGAGCAAGACGCTTGCAACTCTTCCTGCTGCATCCTTGAGTGAAAGACTCTTGATCTGCGTGTCGGCTTTTCGGAGTCTCATGGTCAACTCACCAAGAAGTGCGATTGCGACTTGTGGGTTTTGGTGAAGAAGCTCCAGGAAATCTCTTCGATGGATCATGAACATCTCGGACTTTGCGATTGCCACTACGGTGGCCGACCGGGACAGACCGTCAAGGAGAGACATCTCACCAAAAAACTCCGCCGGACCAAAGATCGAGAGAATTACTTCGCGCCCATCAACGTCCGTGCGAACCACTTTTACTTTTCCGGAGACGATAATGAACAGCCCTGCGCCAAGTTCTTGCTCAAGAACCACGATGTTCCCCTTCTTATACTTCTTTCGGACACCAAGCCGAACAATCTCTTCTAGCTCAGGATCGTCAAGCTCTCCAAAAAAAGGGACATTGCGAAGGAAGCTTAGTTCTTCAGTCATGTGGGAAGGGTCTGTGGGTGTAAGTAAAACTCAAGCACGCAGTATCGCCTTGTTGGGCGCCAAAATATAGAGGGAGGTGTTCTGAAAGTCAAGAGAATAGTAGGACGTGAATCCCCTTACTTCTCCTATCCATCCAAGAAATCGGGACGTTCAGAACAACTGAAACGAAATGAGGATCTGATGCGTAAATACCAATGCTTCCCGAAGATCGAGCGGGCCGCTTGGCGCCGGAAGAAAATCGGCGGACAACGCATCGAAAGAACCGCCGCGGGTAAACAGTCTCGGGACAGACGCGACTCCTGGTGTACCGGTTCCAAACTGAACCAGTCCCGTGTAGCGTAACTGGACATCTGTAAACTTCAATCCTAACGCGGCGCTCAGTGTCGTTTCCAACCATCGTTCTTTCTGAGTTCGCACAGAACCAATCACGTTGTTCAACTGGCGCATGCGATAACCAATGGAAGTTGTTTGCACCCCAAGAGCGAAGATGTTCCGATCATTCTCGGCACGAAGGCCAACTCTGCCGATGAAATTGTGGAAGCGAAAGAAATTTTCAACCGACTTCCCGTTCTGAGGGATGTTCGTTTCATCTGGTACACCGCTTGGCTCCCATTCTGCCCATGTATTGAGAGTGATGGGTTGATAGATGAAATCAATCCCCACGACCGATTCATCTATCGTGCGAGCAAAACCGATACCATAGTTGAACGCCTGAGAGTTTCCCGGATCGCGCGGGATATTCATCAAACGGTAGTTCGGGATTTTCGGATGTTGCTTCCAATTCGCGGTGAGTTGCAACCCGACACGCCATTGATCTACAAAGGGACGCATATATCCCACATGCACCCCCCATAACTCGGTCTTGTCTTCGTTCACTTCGATCGGTGAGCCGAGGGGTGGGAATGGTCTGGGATCATCCCAAGGACCTCCCCAAGTTTGGTACGTCACTTCGTGGCGCATTTCGAATTCATTCCGAACAAGAACTGCCTCTATGGATTCATCGTCCGAGAGAGTTCCCAGTATACCAATCCGATAATCAGCGCTTGAGCCGGTTTGGCGCAAGTTCGAATTCCCTTGATACAGAAGCTGAACGCCTTCGATCGCTCCCAAGTCCGACCAGTGAGCACTGAATCCAACGGCAAGGCCGGGGAACAACTCAACTCCAATTGTTCCAAACGTGTAACTATTCGACCGTTCTTGCTGCGGAGAAGTAGTGGAACCCGTAACAGTAGATACACCGGGTTGTACTCCAAAAGAATCTCCCTTGTCATCCACTAACTTTTGTCGAGCCCAAGACAATCCACCGAAGTATGAATTCGAGCGGAACAACACACTCATGGGAAGCGTTTTGCCAGTGCCGCCCGCGTTGCTGACCTCATGTGAAACGGAATAGTACATCGGTGCGCTGTAGATGTGAATCCTGCTCAGGCGAACCCCCTTTGCAGGATTGATGAACGGATCGAGCGCATTGTCATCAACAGCGATGGTTACTCCCCCCATTCCAAGATTGTTGCTAGGAAAAAGAAGAAACTGGCTCCCCGTTGCTACCGGGACCGTCTTGATCTGAATAACCTGAGAGATTGCGGGGATGGAAAACACAACAACGGTAAGAACTACAATGACCCTCTTCATGGTGTCCTCCTACTGCTTTGCAGTGACAACGGTATTGTACAGCAATTCGGATTCTTTGTCAAGTCACACGTGTGTAAAACCTACTCCAACAACAGAAAGTGCGCCAGTGCCGCAAACGAGATTTGCGTGACGGTAAATGCGATGCTCGATTGTCGATCGAGACGTTGCGTGGAAACACGGTTTGCCGGATTCAATGTGCGCTTATAGATCTCAAACTCACGATCGGCCTTGTCTTTAAGATAAGCGGCAGTGAATCCGGAAAGGATCATTGCTGACGCGGAGAGATACACCGGCAACCGAGCGGCGCCACCGTTGAGTGAGGATGGCGATAGAACCTCCGGATCGACCACCCCCAATATGGTGGGCTTCATTCGAACAAGTGGAGCGCTTTTGTCAAGTTGGGAGACGGAAACAGCTTCCTCCCCGTAGCCGTCCTTTGTTAATACCAGATCGCGGAGCAAATTCCCGCGCCAAAAGAGAGGAGTACTACCAAGCTTCAGCGAAGCGCTTACGACTTCTGCTCCGGCCGGAACTGAGTTTAGCGAAAGCGTAACGCCCAGATCGGCTTCGAACAACGTACTTTGTCCCTCGTGAATCAGAAGCGTATCCACTTTCTCAGTTGCATTCCACGCTCGTGCGTTCGGATACACAATTCGTACGAGGACGCTGCCCGATGTGACCTGCAAATCTTGAAGTGGGGTAATGCCCACAAACTTCTTATTGACGTACACCTCCGCGCCACCCGGCACGCTTTGCACCGTCAATCGCCCGGAAGGTATTTGTGCTGTCGTTTCAGTAACGATGAACGCCAACAGTATTGCGCAGAGCGTATGCCGTTTCATTGAACCTCCGGCTCGCCCCCTTGGGGCTTGAAAGCAAGAACGTATTTGTCTTCGGACGTCACAAGCAACACGTCATTCCAGATGACCGGTGAGACTCTAATTCTGCCCGGCGCATGATAACGCCACAACTCCACACCCGTATTAGCATCGATGGCATACAACATCCGATCGAGGGAGCCAAGGTACAAAACATTCTCCGAGATGAGCGGAGCTGAACTTAACACGCCCCGCGTCGTGAACAACCAGTGTTCTCTTCCTGTTGCTCCGTCGTATGCCTTGAGGGTGCCGTCCGAAGAACCGAGAAAAAATCGATCACCAGTCGCTGCTGCCGCGCCGTAGATTGGAGCACCGAGCTCTTTCTTCCAAAGAAGTGCGCCACTCGTAAGATCGAGACAATAAATATTCCCTCCGATGTTTCCAACGAGCACACGGCCATTGGCAATGACAGGTGCAGCGAATATGCTCACGTCCGTTCTTACCTTCCATCGGAGCATTCCAGTTGAGCGATCGACTGCATAGATCACTCCATCATCTCCGCCGAAAATGATGAGATGGCCATCGGTAGCAGGCGAAGAACGAATCGGTTTTCGCTTCCCCTCTCCACCGCTCTCGAATTTCCACACTTCCATTCCATCCGATTTCTTTATGCAGTATAACAGACCATCCAACGTGGTAACAAAAAGATGATCGTCGTACAAAAGCGGGTCT
>JANONN010000393.1:0-12182 GCA_031420835.1 Ignavibacteriales bacterium
GCTTACGCTCATGAGTGAAAGTCTCCGAAACGATGGACGCATCTGGGTCCCGAAGAAAAAAGGAGACAAGCGGCAACCGAACGAAATCCCGGAAGCGGAGCGCGATTACTACTTAGAGCGAATCTATCCGGCGTTTGGCAATCTTGTCCCACGTGATGTTGCTTCTCGTGTCGCCAAGAGAATGTGCGATGAGGGGTATGGCGTCGGCTCAACGGGAATGGCGGTCTATCTCGATTTTCAGGATGCGATCAAGCGGCTGGGGCGAACGGTAATCGAGGAACGGTACGGGAACCTGGCTGACATGTACAAGCAGATCACTGACGAAGACCCGTACCAGGTTCCGATGAGAATTTATCCGGCGGCTCACTACACGATGGGTGGACTGTGGGTTGATTACAACCTCATGAGCAACATTCCCGGCCTCTATGTGATAGGAGAAGCAAATTTCTCCGATCATGGCGCTAACCGGCTCGGGGCGAGTGCGTTGATGCAGGGATTGGCGGATGGATACTTCATTCTTCCGTACACCATCGGCGACTATCTTGCGACAACGAAGTTTAAGCAGGCTGCCACCGATCATGCGGTGTTTAAGGAGTCAGAAAAATCGGTCAGCCAATCCATCAAGAAGTTGCTCGATCTGGACGGAACGAAGACGGTTGACGAGTTCCATAGAGAGTTGGGGAAGATCATGTGGGACAACGTTGGGATGGGACGAACCAAGTCAGGCTTGAAGAAGGCGCTGCAATTGATCCCGACCTTGCGCGAGAAATTCTGGCGCGAAGTGAAAATCACAGGCACGGATGGAACCATCAACGCCGAGATTGAAAAAGCAATGCGGGTGGCAGATTTCTTTGAGCTTGGAGAGTTGATGGCCCTCGACGCGGCGGAACGTGAAGAATCGTGCGGCGGTCATTTCCGAGAAGAACACCAAACGGAGGAGGGGGAGGCAAAGCGGAACGATAAGAAGTTTTCTTACGTCGCCGCATGGGAATATCGGGGACAGAAATCATCGCCAAAATTGAACAAAGAACCGCTCACGTTTGAGTACGTGAAACCATCGCAGAGGAGCTATAAGTAGGTTATAGGTTGCATGTTATTGGTTAAAGGGTTGACCTCGTATGGCTCGGAGTTTGACAACTTTTGAAGATTTGGAATGCTGGCAAGTGGCGACTGAGGTGAGAAGATTTGTCATGAAACTTGTGAAGAAATTTCCGCCTGAAGAGAAATATTCATTGGCGAATAACATGACACGTGCTTCACGGTCAGTTACTCAAAACATAGCAGAAGGGTTTGGCAGGTTTCATTATCAGGAGAACGTGCAGTTCTGCCGACAAAGTCGAGGTTCTCTCCATGAACTGGTTGATCAGCTTATCACTGCCCGAGATGAGAACTACATTTCCGAAGGAGAACTGCAGGAAGGAAGAGAACGCATTAGCAAAGCCACGGCTCTATTGAACGGATACATCAATTACTTGTTAAGAGCGAAGCAACGAACAAGTAACGAATAACGACTAACCAATAACAAAAACCTTATGAATCTAACGCTCAAAATCTGGAGACAAAAAAACCGCCACGATGCAGGTCGGTTCGTCCCCTATGTTGTGAAAGATGTAAATCCGCACATGTCGTTTCTTGAGATGCTCGATGTAATGAACACCGACCTTGTCAAGGCAGGTGAAGATCCTGTGGCGTTTGATCATGATTGCCGCGAGGGTATTTGCGGGAGTTGTGGGATGATGATCAACGGTCGCGCACACGGACCCGGGCGCGGCATTGCCACGTGTCAGCTTCATATGCGATCCTTCAAAGATGGCGATACGGTCGTGATTGAACCGTGGCGTGCGAAATCGTTCCCTGTGTTAAAGGACCTGGTTGTTGATCGCACCTCGTTTGACAGGATCATGCAGGCTGGTGGTTACGTGTCTGCGAAGACGGGTGGCGCTCCAGACGGGAACGCGATTCCAATTCCCAAACCCGTTGCTGACGAAGCGTTCGATGCAGCCGCGTGTATTGGATGTGGAGCGTGTGTTGCGGCATGCCCGAACTCATCTGCCATGCTGTTTGTTGCGGCAAAGGTCTCCCATTTAGCTTTGCTTCCACAAGGAAAGTTAGAACGAACCGAGCGGGTCGAGCGAATGGTGCAATCGATGGATCAAGAGGGGTTCGGAAACTGCTCAAACAACTACGCATGTGAAGCGGAATGCCCGCAGGAAATCTCAGTCATGCACATCGCACGGATGAACCGGGAGTTTGTTAGGGCGAAGTTAGTATAGGAGACATCTGAAAAATGCTCTCATTGCATTGTTTGAATGAGAGAGATAAAAATTTTGAGTTGGTTGAGTTGTTAACTGTTCTTTGACAAGGTCATTTCATCTTCCGAGAAGCTCACTTGACCTACAGTGAGTCTCCACGAGAGAACATTCCTGCTTTTTAAAACGCTGTCTTTGATGTAAGTGTCATAAGTCTTCTGATATTGTAGACAATTGCAGCCATTGAGAATTGAAACCGGTTCCTCTTGAAATCATAATATCGGCATCTGGTGTAGTTCAACACCACCTTCATGTAGGCAAAGGGTTTCTCTACCGCATTGCGGGTTATGGCAAAAATCTTATTGAGTTCTCGTTGCCTCTTTGTCAACGGACGATTCCTGTATCCTTTATGCATGATCTTTGGAAGAATGCCACGCGTTCGTAATTGTTTCCGGCGCTCTTTGTTTGCATAGCCTTTGTCGGCATGGACTCGTTTTTCCGTGCCAAGCAGCAGATCGTCGAATTTATTTGAATCATGCACATTGGCAGTTGTGAATTCTACCGTATGGATCACATCAGTGTCTTCATCCATACCAATATGCCCTTTATATCCGTAGTGGGTTTTTCCCCTGCGTTTTGTGAATTTGGCATCAGCATCGCGTTTACTGTTAGGTGTTGCCTGGGCTTCTTTGATCGTTGCATCGACAATCGTTCCTTTGCCGACAATGAGCCCCCGTTCTTCTAATTGTTTTCTAAAGGAAGAAAAGAGTTTCTTATCTAAACCTAACCGTGCGAAGAGTTCCCTATACCGGCAGATAGTGGTTTCATCCGGAATCGAATCTCCACTCGTAAAACCAAGGAAGAGTTGGAAACTCCGACGATCGGCTATCTCTTCTTCTAATCTCGGGTCAGAGAGATTATAGATGCTCTGGAGCAAGAAGCATTTCACGATCACCAACAGATCATGCGTCGGCCGGCCGGCTGATGAAAGACCAGATTTCTCTTGTGCTAGAACGCGTTCGATTGGTTGTAAGAGTTTTTTCCAATCGATCTTCTCGTTGATAAATCTCAGCGATTGCTTGCTATGTGTTTTGATATGTTTCTGATAATGCTCAGTGGCGGCTGTTGTGAATAAATCCGCATTATCGATTTTGTTCGTTCGCTTGACCGGTTTCATTTGTCGTCCTTTCGTCATTGGCAGTACAAATATAATACACGACGAAAGGTTTGATACTCGGTAAAATTACTTTTTATCAGAATATTTCAGAAGTCTCTATAGAGTACTCAGTAAGCCTGAAAAAGCAAACGAGGCGATCCAAAAGCTCGCCTCGTTGCGTTTTCAGGGAAGTCTTCGTTGCTTACCTTGCGCTTCGAACGAATATTGGGTACATTTTTTTCGAAATGAAGAAAAGAACAATATCATTTTTGCTTCTAGCAATCATTCTCACCGGTATTGCGATTGCCCAAGACACGAAGGAAAACGCAGACTTCAAGCTTGCCGTCAATCTTTACAATGATACCCTTTACGATCTTGCAGCAGAGCAGTTTCGCCAGTATGTCAATTTCTACCCCAATACACAAAACGGCATTGAGGCACGATTTTACCTCGGTCTCGCCCAAACGAAGTTGGGCAAACATGAGGATGCAAGGATCACATTCCAAAACTTTGCGCTCGCATTTCCCGAACATCCCAAAGCGTCCGACGCGTGGTGGAATGTCGGGGAATCGTATGTAGCCCTTAAGAACACGCGAGAAGCGGCGCTCGCTTTTGAACGAGTTAAGGCTTTTCATCCGAAAAGCAAACTTGCTCCCTCTGCACTTCTGAAAGCAAGTGAATTGTTTGAGGCTGGCGGAGAACCCGAAACTGCCAAAAAGCTGCTCCGGACACTTACGCAAGATTATTCATCGGCGGACGTGATTCATCCCGCGCGATTGAAGCTCGCCCGCTACTCTCTTGAAGAGGGTCAATTCGAGTTGGCACGTATTGAGTTGAAGAAAGTGGTTGATGGAACGAAGGAGCCATCCCTCAAGGCACAGGCAATTCTTCAAATGGCCGAAACCCTTGTTCTTCTCGGGCGAACCGAAGACGCACAAAGCGCTCTGCAAGAAATCATCAAAAACTTCCGGACGACCCCTAGTTATCACTCTGCCCTCCTTGCCCTTGGCAAACTCCAACAAGAACTGGGTAGTTCCACCGAGGCGTTCGCAACCCTTAAGACCGTCGCCGATGATTCATTGAAAGCTGCCCCTGCTGTTCGTCAGGATGCTTTGCTTGAACTTGGCGATGTCCATGCAGGACTTTCGGACTACGCAAAGGCACTCCCGTATTTCGAGCGTGCTGCGATGCTTCGCGGTACAAAAACAGGCGAAGCTCTTTACAAATCAGGTATTGCTGCCGAGAAAACCAACAATCTCCCGAAAGCATCGAACTACTACAGCCGTGCGGTGAACGACACTTCGGGACGGGTAAGCAAACGAGCCATTCTCGTGGCAGCCTTCCGTGGTGCTGTGACGGCGAAGAGTCTCTTTGAGGCCGTGAAGATTGCAGAGGGTTACCGACTACAGTTTCCGAACGACCCTCTTCTATCGCGAGTTCTCTTCGAGGCCGGTCACGTTTTCTTGCAATTGAACGACCCACGCGCCGCAATCGAACTGTTCGATGATGTGATGACGAAACATCCAGCGGATCCTTATGCTGACGACGCAGCATTCGGTTTTGCGATTGCACAACGTCAGCTTGAACTCTTGGCCGAGGCCGTGATAGCATATGAGAACCTTGAGGTTCGCTATCCGGCAAGCGAGTACATTGCCGAAGCGAGGCAGAGGATTCGACGGATACGGCTATTCGAAATGAAGAACAAAGAAGCGGGTCTGGAAAAACTCGCGTTGCTTATCGGTGATGTGATTGCTCAGAAATCAAAAGGCGATCTTGCGTTTCGACTTGCGGAGATCTACTTTCACGATCTGCGAGACTACGAAAACGCCGCCCGTCAATACAGCGCGGCGATCGAGAGCGACCTGGACGAAGCAAAGCGTCCCGCGGCCTGGTACTACAGGGCAAAATCCTACGGCAATCTTTCATGGCGAGATGTGATAGATAAGAACCTCAAACGCGGCGTGTTCATGTCAAGAGCGATGGCGGCGTACGATTCTCTCCTTGCGAAGTATCCCACGAACGAATATCGCGAAGACGCAGTGATGTCGTTGTTTGAGTTGCGAATTCAAAGTGCCCGCCAGAACGCCAGCGGGCTGGCTCAGAATGTCGCCGAGCTTCGCAAAGTCTCTGAAGAACTGCAAAAGTCATTGCTCTCAGCAAAGAGTCGCGACATTCTCCAATTGCAGCTCGGTGTCGATTTTCGAGAGGCAAAGAGTTTAGAAGATGCGATAGGCGCATTCACCAAAGTAGCGTTGAAGCAAGGAAAGCTCGAGACAAATCCCGATGCACAGTTTTGGTTTGGAAAGACGTTGTTGGAAATGGGAGAAAAGGACTCTGCGACCGTTGTTCTTTCCGGTTACGCCGGACAATTCCCGAAGCATCGGTTTACGGCTGAGGCATTGAGTCTGCTCGGTCGTACCTATACCGAAACGGGGAAGCTGAAAGAAGCAATCGCAGTATATCAAATTCTCGAAGAGTCATTTCCGACGAGTCGGTTTGTGTATCATCTCGACCGGTTACGCGCCGATGCATATTTCTCTGGAAACGATTTTGTAAACGCTTTGACGTACTACTCCCGCCATATGAAGACGCTGCGGGGCGAGTTCTTCGATCTTCCGGAGATTGAGACCGAGGTTCTCGAGCGACTTGCGATTGCTGCGGAGAAGTCCGGAAAGCGTTTGGAGGCGAAGCGCTACTATGCCGCAGTCCTTCAAAGGAATCCTTCACCGGCACAAGCCGCGCAGGTCTACTATTCTCTCGGTGCGATCGCTCGCGAGGAGCGGAATCTGGGGCTTGCGGCAAAATATCTTCAAGAGGCAAACCGGTTGGCGCCGTCGTCAACGGAGCAATACAATCACGCCGCACTTGAGGCCGCCGAACTTTTGTTTAAGACAGAGGATTACACCACGGCCATTGCGCGATTCAATGAAGTAGCACAACGTGCCCAGGGGGATAGTATTCAGCAGTATCTTCAGTCCCGCGTTATCGTTTGCTATTTTCGGCTCGACAATCTTAAGGAAGCAGAACGTGGCGCAACGAACTTCGTTAAGTCGTTCGCGAAAGGTGAAGAGTATGCTGCCGAGTTTGAGTACGAGCGCGGTCGCTACCATCTGCGCAGAGAAGAGCTTCCGCAGGCGCTTAAGAGGTTTGAGAACGTTCTCTCACGGTATCGAAGAACACCAATCGTGCCGGAAACGATGTATTGGATCGCCCGCACATACGAAATGGATATGAAACCTCAGCTTGCTGTTCAGTATTATGATTCTGTCTTGAGCCGATTTCCGATGCACGAGATCGTTCCGCGCGCGCAACTTAGTCTTGGCAACGTGTACTACAACCTTGAACAGTGGGACAAGTCCGCACGTTTGTACAAGACGATCGTTGATAGCGCCCACCAATCACCCGATCTTGTTCAATTCGCAACAAGCAATCTTATCATGTCGTACAAAGAGCTGACGCTCTTCGATGCCGCTCTTGATCTGACGAGGAAATACATTGACCGTTATCCGGAAGATCCAGAGCTCATCAACAAGAAAGTTGACATCGGAGTGTTGTTTCAGAAGCTCGGATATTACGATCAGTCAATCTTCCACCTCCAGAGTCTTCTTGAAGGCGCGGATCCTGATCTTGAGGCAGAAGTGCGCTACTATATTGGCGAAGGTCATCACTACA
The DNA here is from genome assembly GCA_031420835.1 of Ignavibacteriales bacterium. Lineage (GTDB taxonomy): Bacteria > Bacteroidota > Ignavibacteria > UBA10030 > UBA10030 > JANONN01. The sequence goes on from JANONN010000393.1 coordinate 7,078, forward strand.
AAGGAGAGTACCAGCAAGCGATTCTCGAATTCTTGAAAGTCCCGTATCTTGTTACGCGCAGAACGAAGGTGGATTGGATCGCGACTTCGTATTACATGGCAGGACAGTCGTACGAGAAGATGTCCAAGTTCGATCAGGCGATCTCGATGTACAAACAGATCATTGGACGGGCGGGCATTGATCAGCAGTTCAAAATTGCCGCACAAAAAGAAATTGACCGCGTCAATCTTCTGGTAAGATCAAGGTAACCATGGGCTATATTTTTGAAACAGAAATAACGACGATCATCCACACCGTCCAGGCACGTACCATCGGTGAAGGAGACAGCATCCTCCTCAAGAACGTGATGACGTCCGACATTCACCCCGCTTTGAAGGAATATATCCTGGCAGAAGTGAAAAAACTATTGCAACAGGAAAGAGAAAAGGAAGTTCGATCGAAACGCTTTCCGTATGCCCTGCCGGAAATTGTGAGCCTGCAAAGGCAGACTGACATACTACTGGTCCAGGAATATGAGTTTACGCGCGGGGAATTCGAATCTGTGGTGGACGAAGCAGTTCATTTCCAATTCAACTTCCTGTGCCGTCCCCAATGGACGTTGCTGAATTTTGTTTTGGAAAACAACCGGACCGTTTCTGCCACAGTGCTTGAACGTAAGCTTCGGTACGCTGTCGAATACCAGTACTTCAGGAAGTTGATTCGTCGGTATGTTCTTGACCGGGGGTTGGCAGAAGTCAGCTACGAGGAACTTCGCGATCTTCTTGAGCGGATTGACCGCGAAGTTGTTGCTCAACATAATGCATCGGAGTTGGCGCGTATGACGCGACCGTTGCTCGCATTCATCGAAGCGGGCCAGCTTCAGTTGAAAAAAGACCTGCTCGACCACGTTCTGCCGATCAATGCCGCGATCGTCTTCTTTGAAGACAAAAAACTCGACGACATCAAACTGGCCTTGGAGTTGGAGCGCAATCAAGGGACAGATGAAATCTCTGTGAGCCATCTTGCAATACTGATCGCACGTGTGCGTGGGGAAAAGGCCTTCACGCCGGAAAAACCTTCTCAGCCGATCACGGAGGAGCAGAAACCGGAAGAGTTGGTCGACCACTCAGTCTTTCAGTTTGTGCACAAATCCACCGAAGATCCGCCGACATCTCCTGTGGCCGGATCAGAAGTTATTGAAAAGAATGAGCAGGCTCTGAATGTTACTCCTCGGGTTCTCGATGTGTACACTCTTTTCTCTCCGTCCGACCAGAAGTTGTTTATCAGAAAACTCTTCAAGAAGAATGAAGTGGAGTTCCGCAACACGCTTGACGGTCTCGAGCCTCTCCAGACATGGGAGGAAGCCTCGGTCTATCTCGATAGCGTGTTTCAGGCCAACGACGTGGACCCGTTCTCGAAAGAGGCGATTCGGTTCACAGATGTGATTCAATCTCGTTATCTGCAGCCCCCAAGTAAATCAGCGCTTGGATGAATCAATCCATGTGCTTTTGTTTCAACACAGTTTTTCCCAAATGCCCGGCACTGGTAGACAGGTCGCTCCGCTGGAGCTCTCGGTATTCGCTGGTATATTGTTCTACAAATGCCGCTTTACGGCATCCCGTACAGCGGGACAATTCGCCCCTGACGGGGCTTTTCACTTCATCCAATGATACAATAAGCGCCGTAGGTGCATACTGTTTTTTGTAGATGTTCAACAAGGACATTCATCTAAGCTCCGGTAGGAGCGGCCTGTAGAGCTTGTGCGAAAACTAATCGGATCCTCACGTGTCGGGTCGCCTGCCCGACGAACAAGTTCTTTGGCAGGCGGGCAGACCCGACCAACAAATTCTGAAAAGCGAGATTTGAGTTGTTGGCCGGGACTCCTGTCCAGGCTCTCAGGGTATTTTCACACAGCCCGTGTAACCGAGGGCTGAATCTGCGCGAGTCCAAATTATCCATGCAATTTATTGACGAGGCAAAAATATACATCAAAGGAGGTCGAGGAGGAAACGGCTGCAAGAGTTTCCGACGAGAAAAATTCGTCCCTAAAGGTGGACCGGATGGAGGTAATGGCGGAAACGGCGGGAACGTCATCGTCCAAGCAGATAAGCAATTGAACACGCTGCTCGACTTTCGATACGAACGAACATATCCGGCTGAACGAGGTGAGCATGGGCGTGGCAAGAACCAAGATGGCAAACGTGGTAAGAGTATTGTGTTGAAAGTTCCGTGCGGCACAATCATTCGAGATGCCGAAACAAATCAAATTCTTGCTGACCTTACTGAGAATGGACTGGAAGTCATCCTTGCAAAAGGAGGAAAAGGGGGACGTGGGAATGCCATGTTTGCCACATCGACAAATCAGGCTCCGCGAAAGTTTGAGCCGGGCACCGAGGGCGAAGAGCGAGATCTCATTCTTGAGTTGAAGCTTCTTGCCGATGTTGGTCTTGTCGGATTCCCGAATGCTGGGAAGTCAACCCTTATCTCGGTGATCTCTTCTGCCAAACCAAAGATTGCCGATTATCCGTTTACGACGCTCGTTCCCAATTTGGGGATTGTTCGCTATGCTATGGGAAAAAGTTTCACCGTTGCGGACATTCCCGGACTTATTGAGGGCGCTCATCAAGGGAAAGGATTAGGGATTCAATTCTTGCGGCACATTGAGCGAACGAAAGTGCTTGTCTTTCTCATCGAGTCCATTTCCGAAGATCCGAAGGGTGAGTTCAATGTTCTGCTCAACGAACTGAAATCTTACAACTCCGAGCTGATCAAAAAGCCGCACATTGTGGCTCTGACAAAGAGTGATATTTTGTCGGATGCCGAGAAGAAAAAACTCAAACGCATATCGTTTGGGACTCGCCTGCCTGTGCACCTCATTTCATCCGTCGCAAAGGATGGGATTGGAGAGCTTCTGACGGAAGTGTGGAATAAGCTCCAGACGAATACATGATCTTCCGAGTCCACGCACGAGTCACACCGGAACGGGCTGTGGCCACGTTGTCTCTTCTGCTCGGCGCTCTTATACTCATTGGTATAACCTCTCTTTCGTTCGGCACGGTCACATACTCAATCCGGGAAGTATGGAATTCAATCGTTGCGGGGAATGGTGAGGAATCGGCGGTTGTTATTTTGCGTGGCATCCGGCTGCCACGTGTCTTGCTGGCGATGGTGATTGGAGCAGGGCTTTCCGTTGCAGGGGCAACATTTCAGGCGCTTCTGCGAAACGTTCTGGCCGAGCCATACATTCTCGGTATTTCGAGTGGGGGAGCTGCAGGCGCAGTGCTCGCTGTTGTGCTGAACCTCGGTTTCTCAAACTTCACGGTTCCTCTCTTCTCGCTCGTCGGTTCCGGATTGGTGATGATACTTGTCTACGCACTTGGGAATCGCCGCGGCTTCATGGATCCGAACGCGCTCTTGCTCTCAGGTGTCATGGCGGGAGCGTTTTTCAATGCGATCATCCTTCTCCTTGTCGCTCTTTTCAATCAGGAAACGAGAACAGCGTATCTCTGGCTCTTAGGAAATCTCGGTAGCGCGGATTATCCGGCTCTCCTTCTTGTTTCCACTCCGGTCATCATTGCGTGTATTATTCTTTTCTTCAACGCGAAAGCCCTGAACCTGATGGCCATGGGGGAAGAGACAGCGGCGTTCCTTGGGGCCGAGGTTGATACATTGAAGCGTCGCTCCTACTTTCTTGCTTCCCTCATCACGGGGCTTGCAGTGTCAGTGAGTGGAATCATCGGTTTTGTCGGACTCATTATTCCGCATCTTTGTAGACTCCTCTTCGGTGCAGATCATCGTTTGTTGCTTCCGGCGTCGTTCTTGGTAGGAGCGATATTTCTCGTACTATGCGATCTTGTTTCACGTGTTGCAATCGCCCCCACAGAGATTCCAGTTGGGGCAATCACGGCGGTGGTGGGAGTTCCGGTCTTCGTTTATCTTCTGAAACGAAGAGGATGAATCAGGAATTATCTTTCAGGAGACTTTGTTGAAACAGAACGAATTGGATGCAATCTATTTACGACTTTATGTAAGAGAAAAATATTATGGCAACAACAAGACGAAGATTTCTAACGGCGCTTGGGGCTGGGCTTGTTGCTCCCACAGTTCTTCTTCCGGACGACGACAAACCACGGCGCTCTCGGTGGGACATGATTTTCTCCAGCCACAACACAGAGTCTGCATCGCTGAATCCGAAGCCACACACATGGAGCGACAACGGCATCACGGCGGCGTGGATTGGTCATGCAACCGTGTTCATGAACTTCTTCGGAACGAAGATCATTACCGATCCGGTTTTCTCACGGAAGATCGGGATCAATATCCTTGGGCTGACAACCATCGGCCCGAACAGACTCGTTGAGCCAGCGCTTAAGTTCGAGGAGTTGCCTCCCATCGACCTCATCCTCCTTTCCCATGCTCACATGGATCATTTGGATGTTCCGTCATTGGCAAGGCTCGACCATAACATCCCAATGGTGCTGGCAAAGAACACGATGGATGTCATCGATCATTTAGGATGGAAGAATGCCGTAGAACTTGATTGGGGTGAGTCAATGGATATCGGTGGTGTCAAGGTTGAAGGGTTGAGAGTGAAACATTTTGGGTGGAGATATCCGTGGGAGACGGACCGATCACGGGGGAACTGGGCAGGACGGAGTTTCAACGCATACTTGGTGTCGAAAAACGGTCGCCATATTGTCTTCGGTGGCGACACGGCGTTCCATGAACACTTCAAATCAGTTGGGGCACGGAATCTCTCCATTGACCTTGCCATCATGCTGATTGGCGCTTATGATCCATGGATTCAGAATCACTGTACGCCTGAGGAGGCGGTGGCGATGTCCCGCCACATGAACGCAAAGTATATCCTCCCGATCCACTGGGGGACGTTCATGCAAAGCGATGAGCCAACGATTGAACCGATCGAGAGGTTTCGCAAGGCTCTCGCAAACCAGCAAAGCCAGATTGCGCTCGAATCGATCGGCCAGACGTGGATGATGAACGGCGAGGCGACATCCTCGGCGGAGTAGAAATCAAAGGGTAAGAATAACTTGACTGCCCATGGATTTCTGAGTATATTGGGTGTGCAAGAAAATGATCGCGGGGTGGAGTCCGCCAAAGGCGGA
>JANONN010000394.1:0-14630 GCA_031420835.1 Ignavibacteriales bacterium
GAGCGACGATTGCTCGCCGACGGAAAACGCGCCATAACGAGCTGTGGGAATTCCGTGCTTCATCATGAACTGCTTCGCGAATGCTTTGCTCCCTTCGAGACGCGCAGCGGCTTTTCGCGGACCGAAGATGGCAAGTCCATGTTCTTCAAACAGATCAACGATCCCATCAACCAAAGGCTGCTCGGGACCGACAACCGTGAGATCAATCTTCTCCCGCTCGGCGAAACGGAGAAGAGTTTGAAGATCGCTTGCGGGAATTGGGACGAGCGTCGCCAACTCGGCAATACCGGCATTCCCGGGAGCGCTGAAGAGAGCCTCGACGTGTTTGCTCTGCTTCAATTTCCAGACGATAGCATGTTCTCGACCGCCGGAGCCGATTACTAACACCCTCATGCGAGAACCCCTTCCAGTTTCACAAACGCATGTCGGTCAATGTCCATCATGGATTCGAAATGCTTCACAAGCTCTCCGGTCAAGTTCACTCGATCGAACCGCTCAGCAAACGTTTCCGTAATCTTATCGAGTTTCTTCTTCTCGAACCTGTCAAACAACTCTCTCAACGCTTTTCGATGCGCAGCGACGTCGTTCAGGGGCACGCACACGGCGCCACCGCTTTCTTGGATGAGCTGCTTGGTGTACCCTTCGACAACAGATGCAAGGATAGGCTTCCGAGCGCCGAAGTACTCGTACAGTTTTCCCGGCGACTGAAAATCATTGTCCAGAACGAACCACGCAACATCCGCCGTCATAAGCTTACGAACAGTTTCTTTGTGCTCAAGATAACCATGGAACGTGACTTCGTTTTGGAGACCAAGCTTTGTGACGAGCTGTTGGTCTTCACGCCGTATGTTGCCGATAAGCGAGATCTCGATGCGTCCCCTCATACTTGGCATTTCTTTGATCAATTGGACAAGTGATTGAAACAACGTTGCAGGGTTTCGTCCCGCGTAAAATGTCCCTGCGTGAACGATTCGCATGGTGCGAGTTGATCCGGGGCGCACTTCGGGAGGCTGGGCAAAATCCTCTGGGTCGTATCCTTGAGGAATGATCACAACGTCATGATGACCGAGCGAAACGTTCTTGCGCAAGATTGCCTCCTTCACACGCCGGTGCGTCACAATAACGCGTTCGGCTGACTTCAGGACTTTCATTTCTAATCGCCGATGAAGCATGCGATGAAGCGGCGTCGGAAAATACTTGAACGGATACTCAAGCCATGCGTCACGATAATCAATGATCAATGGTAAATTGAAACGCTTCTTCAACTTGGCACCGACGAGAAAATCGGTTTGAGGAGGCGCGGTTGCAAAAATGAGATCGAATTTCTCTGACTTCAGAAGTTGTGTAGCCCGCCGCACGGCTTTGAACTTCCATCCGATCTTCGTATCTGGAATGAAGAGTGTGTCCCCCAGAAACTGTAGGAACTTCCTCACCGGCTCCGACGGCATCTTGACGACCCCCTTGTTCTTGAAGAGCCGATTCAGATCGAGCGAGCTTGTCCGAATGATTCGAACACCACTCTCTTCTACTTCTCGTAGCAGTGACTCATCGGCGGCATAATATCCTGTGGGAGCGACAGTCAGAACAGTTGGCTGCCATCCGTACTTCGAAAGATACTTTGCAAACTTCGCCGTACGTTGCACGCCGCTTAGTCCCATCGGCGGAAAGTAATACGCGATCATCAATACTTTTCTTGGTGGATCGGTCATAACACGATCAGTTTTTTTGTTGATTTCGTAAGCAACCGGCACGAGCCATTTTGGATGACGACGTCGTCTTCAATCCTTACGCCACCAACATTGGGGAGATAGATTCCCGGTTCAATAGTTACTACATTGCCTGCTTTCAACTTCTCCTTGCTTTGTTGCGAGAGTCGCGGCGACTCATGCACCTGCAAACCCAACCCGTGACCCAGCGAATGGTTGAAAAACTTCCCATAACCTGCGCCCTTAATATGTTTGCGCGCAACTGCATCGAGCGCTCTCACATTCATGCCCGCTCTTGCCGCTTCGACGGCTTTAACCTGGGCATCAAGAACGACTGAATAGATCTTCCGCACTTCTGCAACCGGTTTGCCGACAGCGACGGTTCGCGTGAGATCGCTATGATAGCCTTGATAGCGGCAGCCGAAATCGAGTGTCACCATTTCTCCGTTGCGGATTTGCTTTGTGGAGGCACGTGCATGAGGCAAAGCTCCACGCGGCCCGCTTGCAACAATAGGCTCAAACGCATCTGCTTCTGCACCGAACTTCTTGTGAAGATAACTGATCTCCGCAGCGATGTCCAGTTCCTTCGTGCCGGGACGGAGAACGCCAAGGATCTTCTCAAATACTTTTTCTGTGATTGACACTGCGTGTTCGATCAGCCTTATCTCGCTGTCGTCCTTCACGGCGACAAGTTCTTCGAGAAGCGACGACACATGCACGAACTTTACGCGCGGAAAGAGTTTCTTGAGATTCCCAAATTGTGCAACAGTGAGGACACCGGCCTCGATCCCCACCCGGCTGAAACCGCGAAGCATTTTCCGCTTTGCCGCCTCTTCGAAGAGACTCTTGCGCGTGATGATGATTTCGTACGAACGAACCTCTTCCGCGGTCTGACTTGTGTAGCGACCATCGGTGAGGAAGAACTGCGCGTCGCGTGTGATGAGGCAGACTGCATTCGAGCCTGAAAAGTTCGTGAGGTAACGGACATGAGGAAGGAATGTAACAAGAAGAGCATCCAGTCGGCGGGTGTGAAGTGCAGTGCGGACTGCGTCGAGCCGTCGTTCGATCATTGGGCTACGCCAACTCTGGTCTGCTAGAGATGATAGTTTGGTGCGTCTTTTGTGATGGTGATGTCGTGAGGGTGACTCTCGCGAAGCCCGGCATCCGTTATCCGAACATACTGCGCTTTCTTCTTCAACTCGGCAATCGTCTTGCATCCACAGTATCCCATCGCTGCACGCAAACCACCAACCATCTGGTACACCGTTTCACTGAGATTCCCCTTGTATGGAACTCGTCCTTCAATGCCTTCAGGCACAAGTTTCTGAATCTCATCCTCGGCATCCTGAAAATAGCGGTCCTTGCTTCCTTCGCGCATTGCTTCAATGGAACCCATGCCACGATACACTTTGTAGCTTCGTCCCTCGAGAAGCACTTTCTCGCCGGGAGTTTCCTCAACGCCCGCAAAAAGGGCGCCGATCATGACCGAGTCAGCACCAGCCGCGAGCGCTTTTGCAATGTCACCTGTCTGTTTGATACCACCATCGGCTATGATCGGGATTTTGCTCCTCGCAGCAACGCTTGAGCATTCCATAATTGCCGTTACTTGGGGAACACCAACGCCAGCGACGACACGCGTCGTGCAAATGGAACCGGGACCGATGCCTACTTTCACGGCATCGGCTCCGGCGCGAATCAAGTCGCGTGTTCCCTCCGCCGTTCCGACATTTCCCGCAACCACTTCCACATCGAATTTTGATTTCACACGCCTCACCATCTCAAGAACTCCATCCGAGTGTCCATGCGCTGTATCCACAACGATCACATCAACAGCGGCGGCGATGAGAGCCGTAACACGTTCGAGTGTGTCGGAGGTGACACCCACAGCCGCGCCGACACGGAGCCGCCCATGCTTATCTTTGCAGGCATTGGGAAACCGTTTCTTCTTCTGAATGTCTTTGAAGGTGATCAACCCTTTCAATTTGCCATTCTTATCAACCACAGGAAGTTTTTCAATACGATGCTTCTGAAGAATTGCTTCGGCCTCTTCTAAGGTTGTTCCAACCGGAGCTGTGATCAACGTTCCGTTCGTCATGATCTTCGAGATCACGAGATCGAGGTTCGGTTCGAACCGAAGATCCCGGTTCGTGAGAATACCGACGAGTCCTTCCTCTTTGACAATGGGAATGCCGGAGATGCTGTACTTCTTCATCACATTGAGAGCCTCGCGAACGGTTTGATCTGCAGTGAGCGTAATTGGGTTCCGAATCATCCCACTCTCCGAGCGTTTGACACGATCAACTTCCTCAGCCTGACGCTCGATGGTCATGTTCTTGTGAAGAATTCCAATCCCACCCTCGCGTGCCAAGGCAATGGCAAGCTCGGATTCTGTCACCGAATCCATCGCCGCGCTAAGGAAAGGGATATTCAACTCAATATTCCTCGTCAGCTTTGTGCGGATGTTCGTCTCTCGCGGCAGAACCGACGATCGGGCTGGCACGAGAAGAACATCGTCATACGTAATCGCTTCACCAATGATTTTTCGAAAGGGCATGGGATTTATACAAACGAAGATAAACCTGTGATATCCTCACCAATGATAAGCGTGTGCATTTCGTGTGTTCCTTCATACGTTTTCACCGACTCAAGATTCGCAGCGTGACGCATAATTGGGTATTCATCCAAGATTCCGTTCGCACCCAGGATTTCACGAGCCATCCTCGCGATTTCCAATGCGTGATAAACGTTGTTCCGTTTGGCGAGCGAAATCTGAGTAAACTTCGCTTTCCCTTTGTCCTTCAATCGTCCCAACTGCAGGCAAAGCAGTTGGCTTTTCGTGATTTCCGTTACCATGTGGACGAGTTTCTCTTGAGTCAATTGAAAGGCGGCAATCGGTTTGCCAAACTGAATGCGGGATTTTGCATAGTTGAGCGCCGTGTCGTAACACACCATTGCCGAACCAACCGTGCCCCATGCAATGCCGTAACGTGCTTGTGTTAGACACATTAACGGGGACTTCAAGCCACCCGACTTTGGAAGGACATTCGTCTCTGGAATAAAGCAATCCTGAAAGACAAGCTCACTTGTAACTGAAGCCCTGAGCGAATGTTTGCCTGTCATCTCGGGGGCCGAGAACCCTTTCGTCCCCTTCTCAACCAAAAAACCCTTGATTTCCCCGTCCAACTTTGCCCACACAACAGCCACATCTGCAATGGTGCCATTGGTGATCCACATCTTCGCGCCATTGAGGAGGTATCCCCCACTCTTTTTCTCGGCGCGAGTGATCATGCCGCCGGGGTTTGAACCGTAGTCAGGCTCGGTCAATCCAAAACAGCCTATCGCTTTTCCCGAAGCAAGCCGAGGTAACCAATTGTCCTTCTGGTCCTCCGATCCAAACGTGAAGATCGGATACATGACGAGGCCGCTTTGGACAGAGGCGAAACTTCTTACGCCGCTATCGCCTCGCTCGAGTTCCTGCATCATGAGACCATAGGCGACGTTATTCATCTCCGCACAACCATATTTTGCCGGAAGCGTTGGGCCGTAGAGGCCAAGCTGAGCCATTTTCGGGACGAGGTCCATGGGAAATGTCCCGGCGCGGTTATGCTTTTCTATGACAGGAAGGACATTCTCGTCAACGAATTCTCGAACTGTGTTTCGAACAAGGATTTCATCTTCGGTAAGAAGTTCATCGAGGTTGTAGTAGTCAACGCCTTGAAAGTTAGGCATGAATCATCCTTTGGGGAGGCATGGAGGTGTCTCTTTTTGGAAACAGGGTGGAAACAACGTCAAAACTCTGGAAAAAGTAGCCAATAGTTGGCCGAAAGTCAAGGAAAGTGCAGCAACAGGAAGGGGGAAAATAATTGAGCCAGCTTCTCAGCCGTCCCACCACGGGCGACCGATTGCTGGCTCAATCAAGAAGGAGATAGGGATTGATGGTTCCCACACATATATACTCACGGCGGGAAGAAAAGTTTCAGATACGAAACATTAATTTTTCTTGTGAAGAGAGATCAAGTGGAAAGACTTTACTCAGGAGTTTCAGGCTCGCTGCTCGGAGTTTTGATCATGTACCGTTTGATCTTAAGGTAGAGAGTCTTCGGAGTAATTCCCAACACACGAGCCGATCGTACACGGTTCCAACGGTTCTTCTTCAAGACTTTTTCGATGTGGATTCGTTCAAGTTCTTCGAGAGAGAGAAGTTCTCCATGGCCATCATGTGAAGTGGCAACAGTCGCGCTTGATGTGCTTCTCAACAAGGCGGCGTTCATCCAAAGATCTTTCGGCTCTATGATATCTCCCTGGCAAAGAATTGACGCACCTTCAATCACATGCTCAAGTTCTCGCACGTTGCCGGGCCAATCGTACTGTATCAAAAGCTCGAGCGCCTCATCACTCATCCGTTTCGCCCGCGCCTTTGATTTCTTCTTCAGGAAGAATTCAACCAGCAGAGGAATGTCTTCCTTCCGTTCGCGGAGGAGTGGCATTCGGATAGTGACGACATTCAGGCGATAGATGAGGTCTTCACGGAACCGACCTGCACGAACTTCATTTTGCAGGTTCTTATTTGTCGCCGAGATAACACGTACATCTACTTTCATCGGTGCTGTTCCGCCAACCCTTCGGAACTCACCTGTTTCAAGAAATCTTAAGAGCTTCGGCTGGACGATCGGACTTATGTCCCCTACCTCATCAAGGAAAAGAGTCCCTTTATGGGCAACTTCCACAAGCCCCTGCTTCGTAGAGTAGGCGCTTGTAAAGGCCCCTTTTTCATGACCGAAGAGCTCACTCTCTAACAATTGGTCGGGAATGGATGCACAATTGACAGCGACAAACGGTTGTTCATGTCGGTCACTTTTCTGGTGCATGAGATGAGCGATAAGCTCCTTACCGGTTCCGCTCGCACCCTCGATCAACACGAACGCCCCGCTGCTGGCTACTCGATTGGCATGGTCTATCACTTCAAGAAACGTCTTGCTCGTTCCGATCAGATCTCCCGAGGCACCCATTCGATTGAGTTCATTCTTCAGCACCTCCTTTTCGATTAGGAATTGCCGTCGTTCGACGGCTCGCTGAACCGTTGCAAGGAGTTCGTCTCGATCGTACGGTTTGCTTACAAAATCGTATGCTCCCAACTTTACCGTCTCAACTGCGGTCTTCATATCAACCACATTGGTGAGCATGATGACTTGCGTTGTAGGAGAATGTTCTCGGATAAATTGGAGGACTTCTATCCCAGTGACTCGCGGCATTTTGATGTCGAGAAGGGCAACATCGTAGATCTTGCTTTGCACAAGATTGATTGCTTCGCTTCCCGTAAAAGCAACATCCACCGAGTAATCGGAAAGCTCTTCGAGTTCTGTTTTGAGAAGAAAGGTGATGGATTCTTCGTCATCGACGACGAGAATCTGGTAGGATGGTGTCATTGACTCAATTCACGCCGCGCCACACAGAGGCCCATCAAACACTTCCGAGAACACGCTCCACAGTCGTTAAGAGGTCGACTAAGTCGTAAGGCTTGCTGACAAAGTCTTCTGCCCCGAGCTTCTTCGACTCGATAGCGTTCTTCAAGTCTGCGAAGCCGGTCAACATAATGACTTTTGTCTTTGGTTGGGTCTGTTTGACGAATTTGAGCACTTCAAATCCGTCAACCTTGGGCATTTTGATATCCAGAAGGATAAGGTCGAATACTTGGGTGCCGAGGATCTTAATGGCTTCTTCACCATCGGCGGCGGAACCGACTTGATACCCTTCACCTTCTAACTCCGAGCTTAGGACGGTCCGGAGGGCGTCTTCGTCATCAACAACGAGGATTCTGTTTTTCCCCGCCATAGTATAATCTCCTTAGACATCATGAACACATCGGAACGATTTTTTCGCCAGTGATGCATCATGATTTTGGAAAAATTATAGAGAAATTCTACACCAAATGCAATAGAATATCAATGGACGACTGATTGCAACTTATGGAAACTACTATTACCTTGAGGTGTTTATGAGCGAACAAGACAAGAAGCCACTTCACGTATTATTGGTTGACGATGATATCTCTTTCGTCAAGGTAGTCCAGCATCACTTCCAGAAGTTCCAGGGAAGAGAGTTCAAGCTCGTCTGGAAGGAAACTGTCGAGCAGGCCATGGAAGAGGTTCGATCGAACCAGAAACTTGATATTATTCTCATGGATTATCATCTTTCGGATTCCAATGGGCTTGAGTTTTGCCTCCAGATCAATGAACTGAATCATCACACTCCCATCATCTTCATCACTGGAACGCGTAACTTCAAGTTGGCGGTTGACGCCATGAAGCTGGGAGTTGAGGATTTCTTGGTGAAGGACGAGCTTACCGAATCGCTGCTGCCGAGAACGATCCTCAATGTGTTGGAGAAGATCAATATCCGCAAACAAACCGAGGCTGTGGAGAAACGAATTCTTATTGCTGGAAAGCGCGCGGAAGCAATCCGTGAAGTGGTCGTAACCGTCTGTCACGAGTTTAACAATCCTCTCGCAGCCATCAAGATTAGCATGGACTTGATCCAGCGACAACCGCTCTCCGATAGAGAGCATGAACTTCTCAAGAAATTCGACGAGAGCTTCAAGACAATTGAAAGTGAAATCCGCAAGCTTCGCGACATTAACTTCGAAAAAATTGATTTCCAGAATATCAAGGTTACAGAGAGTTCCTCGCAACATCCCTCCTGAATCTCCTCAGCCTTTGCTACTCTCGTTGATTTGATACTCGTGACTGATTTGAACAACTTTTGAAAGCATCCCGTGAACGGAGCAGTACTTCGTGAGGGAAAGCTCGATCGCTCTTTCAACTGCGACTGGATCAACTCCTTCCCCTTCAACGACATATCGCATGTGGATATGAGTGTATACGCGAGGATGCTCTTCCGCCCTTTTCCCTGTTAGCTCAATTTTCAAATCACGAACCTTTTGTCGTTTCTTCCGGAGAATCTCAACCACATCGCTTCCCGAACAGGCTCCGAGCGCCATTAAGACCATTTCCATCGGACCAGAGGACGCCGGAGGTCTTCCCCCGTAAACACTGTCAATAACAACGTAATGGTTAGAAGCACCCTTGCCAAGGAATGCATACCCATCAACATGCTGCAGGACAACGTGTTTTTTTTCACCCATGAATGAAATCCTGATTGTTTGTGGGAAAGAAGTTGGCGAAATGTACCCCAAAAACTCTTCTTCTCCAACCTTCGGTGTAGCATACTGACATTTCTATTGGGCTTCTCCAACTTCGGTACAGCATAAGTTGCGTCTCTCCCATTTTTTTTCTACCTTAATTGTGCCCTTGAATAGACGAGTAATCCAAACGACCAAGAAGCCAAAGAAGCGCATCCCAAAGACCGACACGGCAACAACTCTTCAAAGTGTCCCGCCCAAGAAGCGGGACACTTTTTTTGTACTGCCTCCGTTTGCGATATGACCATCCACGATCTGGCGAAAACGTTAGAGGAATGGGCACCCCGTAGGATCGCTTGGGAAAGAGATAATGTGGGGCTGCAGGTCGGGGACGGAAATCGAACGGTTCACCGAGCCCTCATCACACTCGATGTAACGCCTCAAATTGTGGAAGAAGCAATTAAGAAGAAAGTGGATCTTATTATCTCGCATCACCCGCTTCTGTTTCGCGCACCAAGGAATATCACAACAGGTGACACCCTCGGTGCAATGCTCCTTCAACTTCTTGAGCATCGAATTGCGGTTTACTCCGCGCACACAAATCTCGATTTCGTGAAGGATGGAGTGAGTTTCGTGCTCGCCGAAAAACTCGGGTTGAAGGAGATCGGTTTTCTTTCTCCATTGAGTGATCAAACAGCAAAGCTGGCGGTGTTCGTCCCGGTTGGACATGTGGATCAGGTGGCTCAAGCAATGTCCGAAGCAGGAGCAGGAGTAATCGGAGAGTACACGGATTGCTCGTTCCGGCTCCGCGGAACAGGAACTTTCAAGGGATCGGCTTCAGCAAATCCGTTTCTTGGCAAGAAGGGGAAATTAGAGACCACGGAAGAAACAAGGCTTGAAATGATTGCACCGCGCGCCCAAATTCCGACAATCGTTGCAGCAATGAAGCGGGCACATCCATACGAAGAAGTCGCATACGATGTGTATCCCTTAATGAATCCCGATCCGAATCACGGTATCGGCGCGGTGGGAAACCTCCCCAAGGCAACGACTCTTCGGAAGTATCTTCAGATAGTAAAACAAACGTTGAAAACGCAATCGGTCCGATTTGCGGGAGAACTTGGTCAAAGCGTACAACGTGTTGCCGTGTGCGGAGGAAGCGGCTCCGATCTTCTCGAAGAAGCGATCAACGCCGGTGCGGATGCGTTCGTCACGGCCGATGTTCGTTATCATGCATTCCATGATGCAGATGGGCGAATTGCTCTTATCGATGCCGGCCACTGGGAAACTGAACACCTTATCCTCAAACCCCTGGCGCAACGAGTGGATCGTGCCGCGAAGGAATCACGCACGGATCTTGAAGTACTGATTACACGATATTCAACGAATCCGATTCACACATTTTAGGAGCTACGCTTGGAAAACCGATTACGAACCCTCTTTGCCCTGCAGCAAGTTGACACAAGCCTTGACGAACTCAACGAACTGAAAGGTGATCTCCCGATGGTCGTCGCCGCCCTCCAGGCAAGTCTTGACGACAAGATCGCAGCAAAACAAAATCTAGACCAGTTGGTTACGTCTTGTCATGTGCGGCGCGACGAGGTTGATGTCGAGATCATCTCTCTACGGGAAAAGATAGAAAAGTACAAAGAGCAGCAATTCCAGATCAAGACGAATAAGCAGTACGACGCCCTTTCTCGTGAGATAGATGCTGCCCAGAATCGGATTATTCAACTTCAAAAAGAAATGGAGGCATTCGAAGGAAAAGCGGAGGTTGCGAAAAAAGACCGTAAGGCAATTGAGCCGGAAATTGAAGATGCCCGAAAGGGATTGGCGGAACGTCGGGAAGAACTGGAGGAAGTCAACAAAGAGCACGAAGAGGAAGAACTGAAGCTTCAGCACGAACGCGAGAAGCTTGTCGTTCGTATTGACAAGAACGACCTGAAGACCTACGAGCGGATCAGGAAAGCCAAGCTCGACAAAGCCGTCGTCCCGGTCCGTCGAAACGCGTGCGGCGGATGTTACACGCGTGTTCCCCCTCAAACCGTGCTCGAACTCAAGAAGCACTCTCAAATCAAGATCTGTGAACATTGCGGGCGTATCCTCGTGTCCGATGAAATAGCAGAGAATTTCTACGCGGAACGATGACCATTTATGCCTTCACAGACGGTGCCTCTCGTGGCAATCCGGGCGAAAGCGGGATTGGAGTCATTCTGCGTGACGAGAAGAGGAACATTCTCGCAACACACAAGAGCTACATTGGCCGAACCACGAACAACGTTGCGGAGTATCGTGCCTTGCTCGCATGTCTAACCATGGTCGACTCCCCGCCTGTGGCGGGGACGTGCCATCGTCTGGTGGTCCATTCAGATAGCGAGTTAATGGTTCGCCAGTTACAAGGAAGGTACAAAGTGAAAGATCCGGAATTGAAGAAGCACTTTGGACAGGTACAGCAGCTTCTTCGCGGCGCATCGTTTGAGTTTGAGATCGTTCATGTTACGCGAGAGCAAAATACGGACGCTGACGACCTCGCCAATGTTGCCATCAATCTTAAGCAAGCGTTCGACTGAGCTCACGCCGAAGTCTGTATCCGTGTAACCTACAGAAACCTTTGGTATATTCAACGGTCGTTCTTTTCCATAGCAGGAAATCGGTCAGGCAGTCGCTCTCCGCCGAAGGCGGAGGGAGGAAAGTCCGAACTCCCTAGGACGGGGCGCCCGGCGTCAAGCCGGGGTCTTGCGGGCCATATCCCGCAGGAACGGAAAGTGTCACAGAAAATAAACCGTCCGCCTCAGGCGGATAAGGGTGAAAAGGTGAGGTAAGAGCTCACCGGTCTGCCAGCAATGACAGACGCACGACAAACCCCACCCGGAGCAAGACCATGTAAGTTACGCATCCCGCTGGAGCGAAGCGAAAGCGGGATACAAGTTGTCCGCTTGTTGTCCCCTTCGGGGCGGCGTAACGGGTAGGTCGCATTAGAGAAATGGCTGCCTCGTCTTCTGCCACAGGCGGACGATCAGACAGAATTCGGCTTATCGATCGGTTTCCTACTTTTTTTATTTGCATTCAATGACACCAATACGAGAATATCGTTGGACGTTCGACCCGCAGTCGGCGGGCGAAGACCTTACCGAAACTTCGTCGCCGATGACGGGCGAGGTCGGCGGTCAAGCGAAGAAACTTGCCGACGAGTTGAGCATCTCCCCTGTCCTTACCAAAATTTTGGTCAAGCGTGGTATCGACACATTCGAAAAAGCGCGAGCGTTCTTCCGACCAAGCATGGAGACTCTCGTCAATCCATTCTTGATGGATGGAATGGACAAGGCCGTCGATCGCATTTGCCGCGCTATCTCGTCGAAAGAGAGAATCCTGGTCTATGGCGATTACGATGTCGATGGAACAAATGGAGCGTCAATCCTCTGGCTCTTCTTGAACCGGTTCGGAGCAAATGTACAGTATTACATTCCCGACAGATTCAAGGAAGGGTACGGTCTTTCAAAGGCAGGAATTGATAGTGCAATAGAGTTTGACACGAAACTTCTGATCGCTGTGGATTGTGGTGTAACGGCGATCGAGCCAGTCAAGTACGCGCGGTCACTCGGAATTGATGTTGTCATCTGCGATCATCACGAGCCGGGCGATGAAATCCCCGACGCCGTTGCCGTTCTCGATCCACTCAAGCCCTCATGTCAGTATCCATTTAAGTACTTGTGCGGATGCGGCGTAGCCTTCAAGCTCCTGCAGGCTTTATCCAAGACGGAGGTCATTCAGACAATCTACGGCGATGATCCAAGCGATACCCTTGCGAGTTATTTGGAATTCGCTGCACTCGCAACGACCGCCGATATTGTCCCACTCGTCGGAGAAAATAGAACCCTTGTTAAGCTCGGCCTGGAAGCACTGAGTAGTAACCCAAGCCCCGGCATTCGGGCGCTTATTGAGACTTCTGGAATTGAGCCGGGGCGCATCACTGCCGGACAGATTGTATTCGTCATCGCGCCTCGCATCAACGCCGTAGGAAGATTGGGAGACGCAAAGCGAGCCGTTGAACTCCTGACTTGCAACGATTACAGCCGTGCCCTCGACCTTGCACGGGTGTTTGAAGAAGAGAATCGCAACCGCCGTAAGATTGACGAAGATACTTTCATCGAAGCTCAGCAGATCGTCGATAATTACCTTAGCGTCGAGAATGATAATGCAATCGTCCTTCATCAAGAAACATGGCATCCGGGTGTAATCGGAATTGTGGCTTCGAGGCTTGTCGAACGATACTATCGCCCCACTATTATGATGACGACGGTGGATGGTGTGGCCAAAGGTTCTGCGCGAAGTGTTGCCGGGTTTGACATCTACCAAGCGCTTAAGCGATGCCAAGATAAGCTCCTCCAGTTCGGTGGACACAAATACGCCGCAGGATTATCTGTTGACCTCGAACGGTTGGACGAATTCAAGGAAGCTTTTCAGTCTGTTGCGCGCGAGCTTCTCACACAACAGCTCTTAACGCCAGAGCTTCGTATCGACGCTGAGATTGATCTGGGAGAGTTGACGCCGAAGTTTGTCCGTGTCCTGAGCCAATTCGCCCCCTTTGGCCCCCAGAATATGCGGCCGGTGTTCGTTGCGCGAAATGTCGAACTCTACGGCCAACCACGCATCGTCGGGAACAATCACTTGCGGTTCAAGGTTCGAAAGCATAACCGTATCCTCGATGCAATCGGTTTCAACCTTGGCAGATTGATGGGACGTCTCCAGAATGGACGAAGAGACATCGACATCGCCTTCTCCATCGATGAAAGCGAGTTTGCCGGCGAGGTCGTTCCACAACTGAAGATTCGGGATTTGAGATAGTTCTTCAGTTACCAGTTTTCGGTTTCCGGTTTTCGATTCGAAGGTCTAGGATTAGGTTCCTGGTCCCTTGGTTTCAGATATCTGATTTCTGATCTCTGTTTTCTGATTTCCGATTTCCAACAATCCATTAATCCACTACTTCATTTATCCAAGTCTTTCGTTTTCCATTTTTTATTTTTACTTTTTCATTCCTAATAATGTCTGGTCATTCAAAATGGCATACAATACGACGCAAGAAGGCGGTCACGGACGCACGCCGGGGGAAAGCCTTCACTCAGATTATCAAGGAAATAACGATTGCAGCACGAATGGGTGGCGGAGACCCCGTCGGGAATCCAAGACTCCGCCTCGCAATTGACAAAGCAAAATCGGGCAACATGCCCGCGGACAATATCAAGCGCGCGATCATGAAAGGCACAGGCGAGCTTCCCGGGATGGCCTACGAAGATATCGCATACGAAGCTTACGGGCCCGGTGGTGTAGCACTTATCATAGAATGTGTCACAGACAATAAAACGCGCACGGTCTCAGAAATGCGACACATACTCGACCGCTATCACGGCAAGTTGGCCTCGTCGGGAGCAGTTGCATATCAGTTTCATCGAAAAGGCGTGATCACGATTCCACGCCACGCCACGTCGGAAGACGATCTTATGGCAACTATCCTTGATGCAAATGCGGACGACATGAACACTGAGGATGATTTCTTTTCTGTCTATTGTTCACCTGAGGCATTTGAAGGTGTGAGAAAGGCGATCGAGTCCAAAGGAATCCAGTTTGAGAACGCTGAACTGCAACTCATCCCTGAAAACACGATCAAGGTTGAAGGGAAGGATGCCGAGAACATGATAAAGCTGATGGAGGTTATTGAAGACCATGACGACGTTCAGACGGTTTCAACGAATCTCAATTTCAATAATGCGGCCGTCGCCGAGCTCGCA
>JANONN010000395.1:0-9856 GCA_031420835.1 Ignavibacteriales bacterium
GGATCGCAGAAGAGATTGTAGAGAAATGGCTTGACTGCTTCTAATGAGTCGGGTCCACCAAGTTGAAATAACACGACGGCAGTCTTCTTTAACATGAAACAGTCGCTCCTTCTACGCTTTCACTTTCTGTGAAAGGTACTCAAACGCCTTATCCATGTTGGCGTGGTTACCAACAAGGATCAAGATGTCTCCGGTCTGAATGACGAACTCCGGAGGAGGTGTAATGAATGGTTGTTCGTTCCGCACCACAGCGATCAACGAAGCGCCCGTCTTACCCTGGATGTCAAGATCGGCGAGCATTTTGTTCGCGGCAATGCTTGAAGAAGTAATGAGCAACGTGTCTGATGTGCCGGCGGTTAACAGTTGCGCCACGCGGTCAAGTCCGCCCGCCAGTTGCGGTCCTCCGCGCAACATGCTGTAATTCTCATCCCGCACGATCTGAATCTGCGCGTTGATCATATTCCGCGGAATATGGTAATGCTCAAGCACGCGCGTGAAGATCTCGATGGATGTCTCGAATTCCTCCGGTATCACCTGGTTCGCTCCGAGTATTGAAAGCTCGTCAATCTCGGAGAGATGTCGCGTTCGCACAATGACGTGGATCTTCGGGTTCATCGCCCGCACCAAACGAACGGCGGTTCTTGTCCCTTGCGGATCGGAGATCGCAAAGACGACGAGCCGCGCCCGCTGGACCGAGCAGTGTGAAAGAACTTCCCGTCGCGTTGCGTCTCCGAACGCTGCAGGATGTCCTTCCTTCGAAAGTTCCCTCACTTTCTCGCCATCCGCCTCAAGAATGATGTATTGAATTCCGGTTTCTTTGAGAACGCGCGCGACATTTTGGCCGTTCACGCCGAACCCCACAATGATGACGTGATCCTCCATCGGTTTTGTCATGTTCACGGGTTTATCCCATCCACCAAGTTTCATCGGGATGAAATGCTGTGTTCGGTCGGCCAGGGCAGGAGCGCCCACGATCAAAAGGGGGGAGGCAACCATGGTCAACACGGAGGTGCTGAGGAAGTACTGGAACATCTCGCCAGTTAGAAGTCCAGCAGAAGATCCGACTTGTGCAAGGACGAACGAAAACTCTCCGATTTGAGCCAGTGAGATGGCAGCAATGATAGCAGTGCGCGTTGAGAATCGAAGGAAAAGTGCGATGGGAAGGATGATCGCGGCCTTCAGAAGAAAAATTCCGGCACTGATGCCGACGATCGCGAATGGTTTGTCCAACAGAAAGTCGAGGTCAAGCAGCATCCCCACAGAAATGAAAAAGAGACTGGTGAAGAGATCGCGAAATGAAACAATCTCCGCCACGACTTCATGGCTATATTCAGACTCGGAAATGATCAAGCCCGCGATGAAAGCGCCAAGCGCATATGAGAAGCCAAACGAGAATGTGATGAACGCCATCAAGAGACAGACGAGTAACGAACCCATCAGGAATGCTTCTCGTATCCTTGTTCGAGCGATCTCGTGGAGGATTTTCGGCATCACGAACCGAGCTACGACAAAGACGGCGATGATGACCAACAGGCTCAACGAGAAGCGAGAGATGACATCTGAAATCGACACCCCATGCTCGCCTGCAAGGGGGGGAGTAAAGACGATCATCGGCACGATGCAGAAATCTTGGAAGAGCAAGACACCGATAGAGAATCTTCCTTGGGGAGAATCAAGTTGCCCGCGATCGGAGAGCATCTTGAGGACGATAGCAGTGCTGCTGAGGGCAATCAAGCAGCCGAAGAAGATCCGTTCGTTGAGAGAGAAATCGCCGAGCGTGAAGAGTGCAACCACAGCGAGAGTGGTGGTGATGACTTGAAGCCCGCCACCGAGAAAGAACTGTCTCCTGATCGCCCAAAGTTGTGACAAGGAAAATTCGAGACCGATATAAAACAGCAGCATCACGACGCCCAATTCGGCGAAGACTTCGATCTGAGCGCGGTCGGTGATGAAATTCAAGCCCGAAGGACCGATCAACATGCCTGTAATAAGGAAGCCGATCACTCCGGGGAGCTTGAACGGTCTGCTCACAAACATCACAAGCACAGCAGCCGTGAGGACTATAAGAAAATCACCTAGGAAGTCGAGGGAGTGCATTCAATAATTGGACAATGGACAATGAGCAATGAAACAAAGCAGAAGTCAGAAAACAGAAGTCAGAGACTCAGAAATCAGAAGTCAGCCTGCCCGCCGCAGCGGAGCGTAGGCGGGAGATCAGAGATCAGAAGTCAGGCGTCAGTGAGAACTCCGCCAACCAAGGACTACGAACCGAAAACTTGACTGGAAATCTGAAACTGAAAACCGACAACCGGAAACCTAAAACCGGCAACTTCACACTCCGTCCCGCTAGAAAACAGCGGGATGCAAAAAACGCACATTCCGCACTTGCTACGTCCATTCTTTCGGATGGCGCAGAACTTCAACCAATTTCTCTTCGCGAGAGCCCGGCTTTGGGTGGTAGTCATATTCCCAACGAACGAGTGGCGGCAGAGACATCAGGATTGATTCTGTCTTTCCCTGTGTTTCGAGTCCGAACATAGTACCCCGATCATAGATCAGATTGAATTCGACGTACCGTCCGCGTCGGAGAAGCTGCCACTGCTTCTCCTCGTTCCCCCAACGCTCATTTCGCCTTCGTTCGACAATAGGAATATAAGCATCCAAAAATGAATTGCCACAAGTTTGGACGAACGCGAAAAGCTGATTGAAATCCCCCTTCAAATAGTCGAAAAAGACTCCGCCCACGCCCCGTGCTTCTCCACGGTGCTTCAAAAAGAAATACTCATCACACCACTTTTTGAACTTCGGGTAGTAGCTCGGATCGTGGTGGTCGCAGGCTCGCTTCCAAATTTGGTGGAAGTGTTGAGCATCTTCTTCGAACAGATAGTACGGGGTCAAATCAGCCCCGCCGCCGAACCAGAAGTCGCCATTCTCGAGCTCCAAGAATCGGAAGTTGGCGTGGACGGCTGGAATCATTGGGGACATGGGATGAAGGACGAGGGAGATTCCGGTGGCGAAGAATCCTTGCGGCTCGGTTTGGAGTCGGGCTGCAAGCGTAGATGTGAGCCTCCCCGAAACAGCCGACGTGTTCACGCCCCCTTTCTCAAAGATTGCGCCGTTTTCAATGACTCGTGTTTTTCCGCCCCCTCCCTCGTGGTGCTTCCAGACATCTTCTCGAAAGCGTTCTTTGGAATCGAGTCCCTCAATCGTGGAGCAAATAGTATCCTGAAGCTGTTCGAAGTATTTTTGAACTTGTGATCTCTTATCGGATTGAACCATAGGGGGTGTGGCGGGAACTTGTCCACTATGCATGAAACTTTCTGCTCTCTTCCTTCACCGCCTGCACGAACGCCTTAGCGTGCTCGACAGGAACATCGGGCAAAATCCCATGTCCTAAATTGAAAATGTGTCCCGTGCCCTTTCCAAACTTCTCAAGAATCTTCACCACATTGTTTCTGATTACCTCTGGCGGCGAGTAAAGAATCGTCGGATCAAGATTCCCTTGCAGAGCAACTTGAGAACCCACCATCATCCGAGCTTTTCCAATGTCCATTGTCCAATCAAGTCCGACAACATCGGGCTGTAAATCGGCGATGGCTTCGAGTGACTGGCCGCAATCTTTGCAGAACACAATAACGGGCGCGTTGTTCCGTTTCAAAAGACTCAACACTTGTTCAATGTAACGGAGTGAGAATTCTTTGAATTCGTCCGGTGGCAAGATGCCACCCCACGTGTCGAAAATCTGGACGGCTTGGGCTCCCGCTTCAATTTTTGCACTCAAGTAGGAGGCAACAGCGCGGGCGAGTTTGTCAAGAAGCAGATGCGCTGTTCTGGGATCTGAGTAGATCAGTTCCTTGATGTAGCGGAAGTTCTTGGAACCTTTTCCTTCGACCATATAGGTGGCGAGTGTCCACGGCGAGCCTGCGAATCCGATGAGGGGTACGCGGCCATTCAGCGTCTTTCGTGTGAGTCGGACGGCATCGAGAACAAACTTCAGCTTAGAAGTTGGATCGGGCACCTGCAATCGGTCAATGTCCGCCTTCGAACGGATCGGATTGGGGAATCGCGGCCCGCCTTTGTTTTCCTCCACTATCAATTCCATCCCCATCGCCTCCGGCACTACGAGAATGTCCGAGAAGATGATGCACGCATCCACACCGACGATATCAACCGGTTGGATGGAGACCTCCGCGGCAAGTTCTGGAGTTTTGCAGAGGGTTAGGAAATCGGTCTTCTCGCGTATGGCACGATACTCCGGCAGATAACGGCCGGCTTGGCGCATCATCCATACGGGTGTTCGTTCAACAGGCTCCCGCCTGCAAGCGCGGAGAAAAAGATCGACCACAGATTTATCGGATTGCACGGATTGAATGGATTCCTTGGTTTATGATTCCTAGGCGTTCAAAAAAAATCTCTTCCCCTGTTAGGGGAAGGGAGCCTGCCCGCCGGACTAAAAGCTGTCCTTTGGCAGGCGGGGATGGGGTCAGCTTTTGGTTTCCGCCAAATCAATGACCCCAATCTATCTCTCCCGCTCGAGGGAGAGGGTTCTTTGGTAGATTGTTATGTCGCAAAGTGTTGAATGAGTGTTTTCACAAGTGATGATGCGGTTGCTTGTGGCGGCACGATCGCGACGCGGAGTCCGAGTGTTACCGCAGCAGATTGAGTTGTCGGGCCTAGGGTTGCGATGGGCACATGCTCAAGACATCTATGTCCCATCATCTGAACAAAATTTCGAACGCTCGACGGGCTGAAGAACGTTACCATATCCACCGATCCGTTGGCCAGAGCATTCCTGACACCGTCAAGATCCGACTGTCGCGGAGCGACCGTCTTGTACACCACCACCTCGTCCACCTCTGCATTGAGGTCTCTCAAGACGTTCGGAAGAATATCGCTCGCAATGTTGCTCTTCGGGAAGAGAAAACGCTTCCCTTCAACCTGCTCGGGGGTGAATGACGTCGCGAGATCTTCGGCACCGTAAATCTCGGGTGTGCCCGCGACCGGAATTCCAAGCTCTTCCAACGCCTCTTCGGTCTTTTCTCCAACCGCGTAGATAGCGCGGCGGGTAAAAAGAACGAATGCTTCAGCATAGAGTGCATGAACGCGACCGACGAACTTTTCTACGGCATTCTTGCTCGTGAAGAGGATGCCATCGTAGAATCGCAAGTTGATGATTGCACGATCGCACGCTTCCCATGAATCAGGATCGGCTATCTCAATTGTTGGCACATGCATTACACGTGCACCTGCTTCTTCTAAAAGGGCGATAAACTCGCCCGCCGACGAAGCCGCCCGAGTGACAAGCACGGTCTTTCCCTCCAACGGTTTCATTCTTACGCTTCCGGGGAATTCATGCTTCTGGAAAGCGCAATGATCTCGTCGAGAATCTCTTTGCCGCCGCGGTCAAGAAGTTGTTGGGCGAGAGTTGTGCCGAGTGATTCAGCGTGACGGGGTAAACCTTTGATTGACCCGCGAACCATTCGTTTGCCATCGAGACTTCCAATCATTGCATCAAGCGTCAACTGCGAGTTTTCAATGCGGCCGAATGCGCCAATCGGGACCTGGCATCCCCCTTCAAGTCGGCGCAATAACGCCCGCTCGCATGTCACTGCATGCGCTGTCGGTTCGTGGTGAAGTGCGTTTACGATCTGCTGGATTCGCGGATCGTCAGCGCGAATCTCTACAGCAAGAGCGCCTTGTCCGACGGCGGGAAGCATGATGTCGGTTGGAAGGATGTCGGTGATGCTCGCTTCCCAACCCAGACGGGTAATCCCAGCTTTGGCGAGGATCATCCCGTGCCAATCGGATTCATCGAGCTTCTGCATCCGTGTATTGAGATTGCCGCGAATGTCCTCGATCGTAAAATCGGGGCGAAGGCGAAGAAGCTGACATTTCCTCCGGAGGCTGCCGGTCGCGATGATGGCGTTCGTCGGCAATTCGGAGAAGCGTTTTGGATTTCGTTTATTGGCGATGAACACATCTCTCGCATCGTCCCTTTTTGTGATTGCGCCGATGGTCAGACCATCCGGAAGTTTGGTTGGAATGTCTTTGAGACTATGGACGGCCAGATCGATCTTTTTCTCGATGAGGGCGTGCTCAATCTCTTTCGTGAAGAGTCCCTTATCGCCAATCTTGGAAAGTGGCGAATCGAGAATCTTGTCGCCCAACGTCTTAATGATCTCGACACGAATGGAGAGCTTGGGATAGAGCGATTCGATTGTGGATTTGATATGGTTGGTTTGCCAGAGCGCGAGCTGACTACCCCTGCTTCCTAGAACGAGTGTCTCAGCTCCCATTCACGCGATCCTTATGCGACCCGACTGAACCTGTCGAAATCTCATCGAGCCCGAACAACTTGCGCACGACGGCGATCTTCTGAACCCGGTCGCTCACAGACTCTTCGTGCCCGTTCTTCAAATTGACAAGGGGCGTGTGGAGGATTTTGTTGACGATGCGCTTTGTGACGATATCAAGAAGTTCACGGTCCGATGGCTGGAACCGGTTTGCATTCTTCTCAACCTCGTCCTTACGGATCTGCTCAACAAGATCACGAAGGTCGCCGATCGTTGGATGAGCTTCGAGTGAAGAATACCATTGTGTGAATTCCCGCAGTTCTTGGTCAATGATTCTCTTTGCTTCAGGAACGGTGCCGGAGCGCTTCTGGATGTTTTCATTCACCATCATTTGGAGAGTGTCAATGTCGTACAGAAAAACGTTGTTAAGGTCTTTGGCTCTTGGATCGATATTGCGTGGAACCCCGATATCGATAATGAACAGTGTCGTTGAATCTCTTGCTTTGTTCATCCGCACGATGTCGTCTGCGGTGAGGATGTACTCCTTTGAGTCGACGGAAGAGATAATAATGTCCACTTCATTGAGTCGCCGTTGGAACGAATCGAACGGGATAACGGAACCGCCAACCTTCTTTGCGAGCGCTTCAGCTTTTTCCGTAGTGCGATTGGTAATCAACAGAGAGCCGATCTCTTTTCCGCGAAGGTGCTTGGCTGTCAGTTCCGCTGTTTCTCCGGCGCCGATCACGAGCGCTGTTTTCTTGTCGAGTCGGTCGAAGATCTTCCCGGCTAACTCGACCGCGCCGTAACTGACGGAGATCGCTCCTTCTGAGATGTTCGTTTCCGTACGAACCCGTTTGCCGGTGTGAAACGCCGATTGGAATATCTTGTTCAAAAGAAAGCCAAGGGTTCCCTGATTTTGCGATCGGTGGTAGCCGTCTTTGATCTGAGAGAGAATCTGCACATCACCGAGGATCATCGAATCGATCCCTGCCGCAACTTCAAAGAGATGACGCGTAGAGCTTTGACCGCCAAGCGAGAAAAGAGATGACGGAGGAACGTTTTGTTGCGAAGTCTTTCTTTCGATCAAGAACTCTTTGAGAAAACCAATCTGCGACTCCTTCCCAACAGTGTACAGCTCTGTCCGGTTGCAAGTTGAGAAAAGGACTGCTTCGCCAAAGCCATGCTCTTTCAACACGAGCAAGCTGGAGAGAGCCTCGTCGTCCGAGAACCAAAGTTTCTCCCGGACCTCAATTGGAGCCGTATGGTGCGATATGCCGACGCAGAGAAGATTCATTTCAGAGGGCAGACATCAGAAGTCAGAAATCAGAAGTTAGAACCAGACACATCAAACCAGAAACTGCAAACTGCAAACGGTAAACTGCAAACTGTGTTACTAGAATTTGTGAAACTCGCTGAAGAAGACATTCACCACCGTCATTGAGAAGAGCGACACGACAAACCCGCAGATCGAAAGGATCATCACGCGCCGTCCTTTCCATCCCCCCGATCTTTTTGCGAGAATCCCCATGCCGTAGAGCGCCCAGATTGCGAGCGTTCCGACCAGTTTTGGGTCGGTGTAGGAAAATTCAACATTTGCTTTGGGTAGCCACACGAATCCGACGAGAATAGCCAGCCCGAGAAAAAGAAAAGCAAGCTTGAAGGCGGAGAAGCTCATCCGTTCGAGCGTCTCAAGGTTGGGCAGTTTTTTGTAGATCACACCAAACTGATTTGCTTTGATCTGATGATACAGCATAAGATAGAGAAAGCCGTACGCCGCGGAGATGGTGATGGCGGAATATCCGAAGAGTGCGGTGGAGACGTGAAGACCTAACAAGTTGCTGCGGAGTACTTCCGGCACTTCGAGCAAGTCTTGAATGAAAAGGGAAGAACCGAGCTGGAAGAAGAATGCGATGTTCAAAATGAAATAGCCCGTCCCCTTCGCTTTCGATCGCAGTTCGATGAACAGATACACGAACGCAATGGAGAATGCAAGCAACGTCAGGATCTCAAAGACGGTTGTGATAGGCGGATGATCGAATTGTATCGTTCGCCATACGAGATACAGAGCATGGAAGAACAACGTCACAACAAGCAATGGCGTTTTGTAACGCTTCGCCCAGATGGTGTCGGCAAAAAACGCCTTTCCGTACGCCCAGACGACAAAAAAGTACAGCAAGGGCAGAACCGCGTTCAGAAGGTTCGCGACGATGAGACTTGGCTCCTCAATTGATTGGTGTCTGTGAAAAATTTAGGCAAATGTTGTGCCATTCGCAACGATGGAAAAATGTGAGATTGGTTCTTAGATGTGCGAAGGGAGGAGACTTTTCGTTGACCGATTTTCTTGCCTTTCGGAAATCAATTGTCAGCGGTTCGCGTGAGCCTTCCGCGAGCTCAGCGGAGCCGCTCACGTCGAACAAAAGAAAACTCCGACCCTCTTTCAAGAAAGTCGGAGTTGCTCAGAAGGGGAGGAGTATGCTCTTATTTTGTCAACGCCATTTTCATCACCTTAGTGAATTGCCTATCGCTCTCTCCTGTGGCGGTAATACGGTAGAAATAAATCCCGCTTCCGACTTTGTTCCCTGCCGCATCTGTTCCATTCCACCGCACACGTTGATAACCAGCGGTAAATTCTCCATCAGCCAACCTTGTCACTTCTCTTCCCAGTAGATCAGTTACGGTGATTGTCACGTTCGACGGCTCAGGCAGAGCAAAGACGATCTCCGTTTCCGGGTTGAAGGGGTTGGGGTAGTTTTGAGAAAGAATAAAGTCCACTGGGATGCGTTGCTGTGGAAGATCAGAAGCGTTTTGTTCTTCGATGCTCGCCGGGCAACCATCACAATAGACAAGCACAGATATCCAGCCAGATTGTGTTTCATTGTTGGAGTTATCTGTAACACGAGCTTCAATCCACATCTCTGGGGAAGGCTGTGCAATAATGGAGATGGGATTGCCAGACCCCACGTAGTCTCCATTACGGTACCAGTTGTAGGTGAAGTTGCCGGAGCCACCTGAGATTGTCGCCGTAAATTCTCCAGCCATGCCGAGAGGCAATGAGCTGGAACCAGAAACAGAAACTGAGAATGAGGGTCCTGGCGGTGGTGAGGTTGGGAGCCCGTTGATGCTATATTCGTAAGGAGCGTAGAACGAAGGCTCATATGGAGCCCATTTGTTGATCGCCAGACCGCCGGCATACCACTGTTTCACAAAGTAGAACCAAGTCTTAATCTCCATGGAGGAGTTGCCAACGGCTGCATAAAGATATCGTTGAGCATTATTTGGATTTGCCGCAGAATAACCGGCCTCCCCGATGTCAAGCCAAGCCCAAGGTGTTTGAAGGTACGAATAACTCGCTGCTCCTCTTAGTTCATAGATATCACATTTATACAAGCCAGCTGAATATCCAGGTAAAGGTGGCGCCCCAAAGCTTACCCATCGATCTTGGACAACCATCGTATACGTGGCATTACCATGAATGGTCACCCAAGGAGGTGCAACCCGCTTTACCGCTTCATAGGCGTTGATTCTCCCATAACCGATGCCTTGGTTGAAGCTTGGATATATGG
>JANONN010000396.1:0-5141 GCA_031420835.1 Ignavibacteriales bacterium
GCAGGAATCTCCAGATCACCCTCTACCGCAGCGCAAAGATCCATCCCTGCCGAGCCAGCGGTTGCATACGTCGGCAACGGAACTCCTTCTGCATGCGGACCCATTCTCGTTATCTTGATTCGCATATCATGTTCTGCAAAAATGTTTTGAAAATATACCGAACCATGCATGGAAAAGCAAACACTCCCAGAAAACAAAAAACCCCAACGCTCGTACCGCTTGAGACGTCAGGGTTTTGCTTGCCAGCCCGCTACCCGCCCGACTGAACGACGAGTCGTTCGGGCAGGCGCGTTCTGGCGGGAAGGAGGCTACTACTCTCTACCCCGAAATGCGACTCTTCGGGGTCTACTACTCGCTTGAGTCTTTCACGACCGATCGCACTGTGGCTGATCGTTTACGTGGACTGCTTCGCTTGCGTTGAAGCATAAGCTCATCACTATCCATGAACCGCATCATCAGGCTATCAAACTGAATCGCGTGCTCATCGTCAACGCGTATTTCCCGATCGAACCCGCGAATCTCCACTCGCCCACTTCGTTGCGGTCTCGGAGCGCGCGGGCGGGCACGGACAACAAATCCTATTGAATCGAAGCCTATCGGAACCACCGAAGGGACAAGCCAGTTGGGCTGGAACTCAATTTCAAGAAACTCGCTGTCACCGGAAACACGGACCGATGGTGATGAAATGTTTAGCATACGAGTCCGCGCAGCTTCACTTTTTTGGAAATGTCGAACAAGACTTTGCACACGGGCATGGACTTCCACCAGCTCATGCTGCCCTGCGACAACCTGTTGCCAAAACATTTCGACGTCAACGGGAAGCTCGGTCATGGCGAACGTGTCGGGCGTTATGACAATGAACCGCTCCGGACTCTTTGACGTCTCTTTTCTCACAAAACGCTTGGGCGGCCGCGGGGTTGTTGCGTGACTTTCGATTGCAAATGGGGCTTTATGAAATGCCAGAAAGCGCTCCAACTTGACGCGTTGAGGCGCTTCCAGACACTCTGCAATTTCTGACAGCACAACTTTGTTAAGACCCGCCAGTTCAGGATCAACAACGAGTGCGTTGTTCTCGGCAACCAGAACGGCCTTGCTGATCCTCTTCCGTGCGCGCTCCAGTAGCGAGTCAATCGTTTTCTTCTGAACAGACGAGGGGCGCACTTCCGCAAGAAGCTTATCAACGGTAACGGCGGGAGTTGGGGGTTCAGAGCCTTTTCCTAATTCGATGCGATATCCTTGCGGTGTTGATTCGTCGATACGGAGAGAGTTTTCTGCTTTCGCATCAAGCGGCAAGGTCCCGAACATTGCAAACTGAAGGACCTGATCCTTGCTGATGTTCGAGAAGAGCGGTAAGATCGAACCTTTGAGAATGCCATTCTCATACACACTTTGCACCTGTCCTGATTTTTCGGTAAGGAATTGGTGGACGGCGGTTCGGTTCTCGAACAACGCAACTCCGATCGCAAACATCGCTACGACCGCAAACGCAGCAACAGCCGGAGCGAATCGTTTCGGGAATGGAAGGAGATTCAAATCCTCTTCTTGTTGCTGACGGATTCGCGCTGACAAACGGGTCCAAAACGTTGGGTCAGGAGAAATCGTAGCGTGCGATCCAACGAGTCTCTTCACAGCGCGTATGCGCTCAAGTTCTATCCGCGCTTCTTCGTTGACCGCCAGGTACTCCTCAACCTCCGCACTCTGTTTTGCGTCAAGCTCGCCGTCGGTGTACGCGGAGAGTCGCTTCGAAAGTTCTTCTGGTGACAATGTTCTCGTTTTCATTTCTCCTCCATCAACGGCCTCAGAACGTCACGCAACATTGTTCTGGCACGGGAAAGGCGAGACTTCACCGTTCCCAATTCGCATTCCATCATTTTCGACATTTCTTCGTACGTGAAACCATTAATATCTTTGAGGATAATCGGGATACGAAACTTTTCCGGTATCATCTGTAGCCCTTTGGCGACAAGCTCTTGCGCTTCTGCATCATGTTGAGTCGAGACCATGTTGTGTTTTATCTCAGCATCTGGCGACTCAAGAATCACCTGCAACGAAAGGAACCGGCGTATCTTCCGTTTCCGCAGTTCGTCTCGACTCTTGTTGATGGCGATCCGATAGAGCCACGTGTAGAACGAGGATTCGAATCGGAACAACGGAAGCGCTTCATATACCTTGATAAACACTTCCTGCGAGAGATCGTCAACGATCTCCGACTCATGAAAAACCGAGTAGATCAAGTTCCGAACCCGCTCCTGATAGCGCTCGACGAGAATGCGAAACGTGCTTTCATCGCCGTTCTGAATAATGGTGATAAGCGTCTCGTCGTCCTTCTCTTGGAGTGAAGCCTCTTTCGGTTGCTCAACCCCGCCTTCCGCAAGCGTGCGGCGGACAGGTCTCAGAGAGTCTTTCCTTTCGCGAGAAGCGGGTGCAATAGCCTCATCGCTCATCGGGCTTTGTATGTTCTTGGACTCAAGCATTGGACGCTTAGGCGCTCTTTATTGTTCCAACGATATCGAAACACCGGTGGTGATCTTGTGGTGTATACTTCAAACGATGGCTTGAAGTTTCACATAAACAAAAAACTCGTATGGAATGCCACACGAGTTTGATAGTACTGCTACACGCCTTCATTCAGGCTGTCGACACTTCTTCCGTCACCTTGCGCTCTTCGGGTCGCACTCGCCGCTCGAACTCGTCCCTGAATCGGCGGATCATGCTTTGGACGGGCCACGCAGCTGCATCTCCCAATGCGCAAATGGTGTTCCCTTCAATATTGTTGGCAACCTCCATAAGCAAATCAATGTCTTCTTGTCTTCCCTCATTTCGTTCAAACCGTTTTAACACTTTCCAGAGCCAGCCCGTTCCTTCGCGGCACGGCGTGCATTGACCGCATGATTCGTGATAGTAGAATTTCGAGATTCTTGCGATCACGCGAATGAGATCCGTTTCCTGATCCATCACGATCATTCCAGCCGTACCGACTGCAGACCCCGCGGTCTTCATCGAATCGGCATCCATCCGAACACCCTCTAGTTGATCACCGCGCAGAATCATCGTAGAGGATCCACCCGGAATCACTGCCTTGACTCCCTTGTTCCCCTGAACTCCACCCGCGTACTTATAAATGATATTAAGAAGAAGCTCGCCCGTTGGCATTTCAAAGACACCGGGTTGATTCACGTGCCCACTGACTCCGACAAGAATCGGACCGGGATGCTTTGCGGCGCCGATCTTGGAGTACCATTCCCACCCATTCTTGATGATAAGCGGCACGTTCGCGATCGTCTCAACATTATTGATCGTCGTCGGACATCCCCACAAACCGTATTGTGCCGGGAACGGCGGCTTCATACGAGGATAGCCTCGTTCGCCTTCAATCGAGTTCATGAGTGCCGACTCTTCTCCACAGATGTAGGCCCCTGCACCTTTGTGGATATAGATGTTCGCCGTAAAACCGGCGCCGAGAATATTCTCACCCACTAGATTGCGCCCGTACGCATCGGAGAGCGCCTTCTCCATCATCTTGATCCACTTGCCATACTCACCACGGATGTAGATGTACGCAGTCTGAATTCCCATTGAATAACACGCAATGAGCGTTCCCTCGATGAGCAGATGGGGATTGAACTCAAAGATCGCGCGGTCTTTGAACGTGCCGGGCTCCGATTCGTCGCCGTTCACGCAAAGATACTTCGGCTTCGAAGTCTGTTTCGGCATGAAACTCCATTTCAGTCCTGTCGGAAAGCATGCACCGCCCCGACCGCGGAGTCCAGACCTCTTGACCTCTTCGACGACTTCGTCCGGTTTCATTCCCAATGCTTTCTGAAGCGACTTGTACCCACCGTGCGATTGATATACATCAATCCGATGGTAGTCTTTGATATTGGAAATGACTACCGGCTCCCAGGATGTTGCATCTTTTACGTTGACAGGTGTTTGGAGCATGGCGTGGATTTAACTATGCAGCAACCTTAACAGTGGTGAAAAGAGGGTTCTGCCTTGACCTCGATTTCTTTCGGACGATCACTTCAAGCTTCGATGGTTTTGGAACTGGATCTCCCTCTTCTTTTAGAACTTCGATGAAGCCTTCAATTGCTTCTTCTGCCATCTTAAGTGCGTGATGCTAGTTTCGACCGTACGTGAAACACCCCGAAAGATCCGGCACTTCGACCGAAAACCGGCCATCCTCTTCTTCTGTCAAAACAACGGGATAACAAAGGGTATTGTGAATTGCGGAATTCGGATTGCGGAATTTGATCTTTGTTCTATAATCAATTCGACATTCGTAATTCGACATTCGCAATTGGAAATCCTTCCCTGTCAGATTTCTGATTCTCACTTCAAAGCTTCAAGAATCTTGTCAACTTTTTCAATCGTCAAGTCCTCGTGATACTCCTCTCCCAACGCAAGCATTGGCGCGGTGCCACATGAACCCATGCACTCCACTTCAGAGAGTGTCCACTTCATATCTTTCGATGTCTCGCCTATCCTGACGCCGAGTCGTTGTTCTAAATGCGAAACGATCGTATCGGAGCCGCGAAGCATGCACGATACATTTGTACATACTTCGATGTGATGCTTCCCGATTGGTTCTGGATGATACATCGTGTAGAACGTAACGACCCCGAGAATATGGCCGTACGTTACGTTCAGCAACTTGGCGACGTACTTCATCGCCTCTTCAGAGATATATCCGTACTCTTCCTGCACCATCCATAACACAGGCAACACCAGCGCTTGGGTGGTCGGATATCGCTTCTTCAGCTCTTCAATATTCTTAAGGTTCGATTCAGATAACATGTGGGGTTTTCTTCATTCTTCATTCTGCATTCTGCATTCTGCACTCCGCATTCCGTCCCGCCACAAAACGGCGGGATGCAAAAAACGCACATTCCGCAATTCTATTTGTCCGCTTCACCCATGACGGGATCGAGACTTCCAATGATGGCAACGATATCGGAGATCATCGCCCCCTTGAGCATCGTCTGAAGTGATTGGAGGTTCACGAATGACGGTGAGCGAATTTTCAACCGCCACGGATATCCTTCGCCCTGACTATAAATGTAGAAGCCGAGTTCTCCTTTGGGCGCTTCGACCGCATGATAGACTTCTCCAACCGGGGGCTCAATACCAAAGTTCACGAG
>JANONN010000397.1:0-2315 GCA_031420835.1 Ignavibacteriales bacterium
GTTAGAAGTTAGGAGAGGTGAAATGAACAATGAAGAAGATAGAACCGTGAACTTTGAACTTTGAACCTGAAAGCATCTCGTTAGTCGTCCATACAAGCCCCAAACTGTAAACTGGAAACTGCAAACGTGAAACCGGCAACCGTCAACTGGCAACCAGAAACCAGAAACTCTAAATCCCAAACCTTGAACCCGAAACCCTAATCTCATGCCAATTCTCACTTCTCAAGAAATCACAGAACTCACCGCAAAGTACACGTATGGTACGTGGCGATTCCAGAAGGGATGGAAACCGCTCCACATCGTTGATGCGGAAGGATGCTATTTCATCGATGCGGCCGGAAAGAAGTATCTCGACTTCTCATCGCAATTGATGTGCGTGACATTAGGACACAAGAACCTGGCTGTCATCGAATCGATCGTAGAACAAGCACGAAAACTTCCCTATATCGGTCCAGCGTATGCGACGGACGTCCGTGCAGAACTGAGCAAGTTGCTTCTCGAAGTCCTTCCGAGCGGATTGGAGAAGTTTTTCTTCACAACTTCAGGGACGGAGGCTAATGAGGCGGCTTTTAAGATAGCTCGCATGGTGACAGGGAAAACAAAGATCATCGCACGCTATCGCTCCTATCACGGCTCGACGATGGGGTCCATCGCAGCAACGGGTGACCCGCGACGGTGGGCGATGGAGCCTGCCGGAAAAATTCCCGGCGTCATCTTTGCTCCGGAAGTGAATTGCTACGACTGTCCCATCGGTCATCATTATCCTGAGTGTGAGATCGCTTGTGTCGAATATATCGAACACATGATTGAAAACGAAAGTGACGTCGCTGCGGTGATTGTCGAGCCTGTCGTCGGAACGAACGGCGTATTGATCCCACCAAAAGAGTATATGCCAAGACTCCGTGAGATTTGTGACAAGCACGGAGTGCTGCTCATTGCCGATGAAGTGATGAGCGGATGGGGGCGCACTGGAAAGTGGTTTGCGGTCGATCACTGGGGCGTGAAACCGGATATTCTCGTGACGGCAAAGGGAATCACGACTGCGTACGTTCCGCTGGGGCTTTGTGCAACGACCATGAAGATTGCATCGTACTTCGACGACCATTTCTTCTCTCACGGGCACACCTACGAAGCGCATCCATTGACGCTTGCTCCGGCCATAGCTTCAATCAATGAAATGAAACGACTAAACCTCATCGAGCGAGCTGCGGAGATGGGTGAATACATGGGGAAGAAGCTGCATTTATTGAAGGAAAAGCATCCGTCCATCGGTGAGGTTCGAGGACTCGGATTGTTCTGGGCGGTCGAGTTGGTCAAGAACAGAACGACGAAAGAGTACTTCAACAAACCTTCCGACAAAGTTAAAGGCGTGCAGACAATGGTTGAGAAGATCGCAGCGGAAATGATGAACAAGGGCGTCTTTATTCAAGCGTGGGTGAGTCATTTTGTGATCGCACCACCGCTGATCATTACTAAGGAAGAGATTGACACAGGTGTGCACGCACTGGATGAAGCGCTAGGGATGGCTGATGTGGAGGCGGTGAAATGAAGAACGTGGCCCCAAAGCTTACTCCGAAGCAGTATGAAGAAAACTTTGCTGAACTTCACCCGCCGTTTTCTCCAAACTCCGCCGTCGCGGAAGCAAACCGCTGCCTGTATTGCTACGACTCGCCATGCATGAAGGCGTGTCCTACCCATATCGACATCTCTACTTTCATCAAGAAAATTGCGACAGGAAACGTCAAGGGTTCTGCAAAGACAATCTTGGAATCAAACTGGATAGCGCTCACGTGTGCAAAGGCGTGTCCTGTAGATGTTCTGTGTGAAGGAGCTTGCGTATATAACGAGCGAGATGAGCCGCCGATCCAGATTGGGCGTCTCCAACGCTTTGCGATGGATTGGTACTTCGAGCAGGGAATGCCAAAGCTTTTTGAACCTGCACCGAAAAATGGGAAGTCCGTTGGCATCATTGGAGCCGGACCTGCCGGATTAGCGTGCGGCGCGGAGCTTGCGCTGCTCGGATACGGCGTGACGATCTATGAGGCGAAGTCGAAGCCGGGCGGACTGGATACGTGGGGAATCGCTCCATACAAAATGACCCAGCAAGACAGCCTGAACGAAGTGAAAATGATTCAGAGTTTTGGCGTTACCATCAAAACGGGCGTCGTTGTTGGCAAGGATATCTCGATCGAACAGTTGACCACATCTCACGATGCCATTTTTCTTGGGGTTGGTCTTCCTACTGCCAGTGCGTTGAGTATTCCCGGAGAAGGCTTGGCCGGAGTCGTAAACGCATTGGAGTTTATCGAAAAGGT
>JANONN010000398.1:0-15926 GCA_031420835.1 Ignavibacteriales bacterium
GCGCATCTCGACTCACGAAGGCAGGCAGCACTGTCGGAACAACGGGTTACATGTCGCCCGAGCAGGTGCAAGGGCAGGAGAGCGATCATCGAACGGATATTTTCTCGCTGGGTGTTCTTCTTTATGAGATGTTCGCCGGGCAGTCGCCGTTCAAAGGCGTGCACGAAACAGCGATCAATTATGAGATCGTGAATGTCGATCCCGACCCAATCTCTACCATCAAGCCAGAGATTGATCCTGAGTTAGATACCATTGTTCTGGATTGTTTGGCAAAAGATCTCAAGGAGCGATGTCAATCCGTTGCGGAGGTTGCGAGAGATCTGAGAAGATTCAAGCGGGAATCGAGTCGCGCACGCGTCAGCCGTGTTACCGCTGCTCGTCCGGCGTATAAGTCATCCGAAGCGCAGCCGATGGAACTTGTGCCACAGAAAGTGTTCAGCCGTTCACAACTTCCGTGGATTGTTTCCACTGTTGTTTTCTTGCTCCTCGGTCTTGCCCTTGCCGTTATTCATTTTGGCGAGGTCTCCGATGTGCGCGTCACTCGTGCTTCCCTTCTTCCACCGGAAAAAACAAGTTTTGTCGCTGCGGGCGGGGGACACGTTGCTCTTTCACCCGACGGCCGAACGATAGCCTTCGTTGCGCGAGATTCCTCAGGGAATATCCTGCTGTGGGTTCGGCCTCTGAATGCGCTTTCGGGGCAACCGTTGCGAGGAACAGATGGAGCTCAATATCTCTTCTGGTCGCCGGATAGCCGCTTTATCGGTTTCTTTGCGGGAGGCAAGCTGAAGAAGATCGAAGCTTCCGGGGGTCCTGCACAAACCATTTGTGATGCGCCGGAGGGACGCGGGGGAACCTGGAATCGCGATGGTGTTATAGTTTTCGCGGCAGCTTTCAACGCCCCACTCTCCCGTGTCTCAGCCGCAGGCGGGGCGCCAATACCCATCACGAAGCTCGACAGCACGCGTCGCGAAGTAAGCCACCGCTGGCCTCATTTCCTGCCAGATGGTCGCCATTTCTTGTTTGTCAATCGGACTCAGGTTGGAGGAACTGGAGAGGGTGACGTGATTTATGCCGCATCGCTTGATTCAACGGAGACAAGCAAGATCATTGTGAATGCAAGCTCCAACATGGCGTATGCCGCAGGGCATTTGCTCTTCATGCGTGAGCAATCTCTGATGTCCCAGCCGTTCGATGTCGATCGCCTTGAACTTACCGGTGATGCTTTTCCTTTAGCCGAGGAGGTTCAATACGATGCCTCATTCAGCAGGGCAATCTTTTCTGTTTCAGAGAATGGAGTTCTTGCGTACCAGAAGGGAGCTGCGTCGGGAGGAAGACAACTCCTTTGGTTCGACCGCTCCGGCAAAAAGCTCGGCACGGTTGGGAAACCAGCTGAGTACTCCACTCCGCGTCTCTCGCCCGATGGCAAACGGCTCGCCGTTGACCTGTTCGATCCGCAATCCCGAAACATAGACGTTTGGTTCTGTGAAATAGCGCGCGATGTCTGGACGCGGTTCACGTTTGATCCCGCCATTGACCGAGACCCGGTCTGGTCTCCTGACGGTAGCCGCATTGTGTTCCGTTCAAACCGCAAAGGTCGTAATGATCTTTACCAACGGTTATCCAGTGGCGCGGGCAGTGAAGAAATTCTTTTCGAATCCAATGACGATAAATTACCCACAAGCTGGTCCTTGGACGGAAAGTTTCTCGCCTATCATACCACCGGTAATCCGAAGACGCTGGCAGATCTATGGGTCTTGCCGCTGAAAGCCCAGGACGCGAACGATGACCGAAAGCCGATCCTTTTCTTACAGACAGATTTTATTGAATTGGGTGGTAATATTTCACCGGACGGAAGGTGGATAGCGTATATCTCGAATGAATCTGGCAAGAATCAAGTGTACGTTCGTCCGTTTCCGGGTCCTGGCGGTAAGTACCAAATCTCGACGACTGGCGGCTCACGGTCAAGATGGCGGCGGGATGGGAAAGAACTTTTCTATTTGGCTGATGACAACAAATTGATGGCGGCGGAGGTGAAAGCCAGCGGTGCAACATTTGAAGTCGGTCAAGTCCGTCCGCTCTTCGAGACACGTCCATTTTTGGTCGGAGCGACCTATGACGTTTCTGCCGACGGCCAGCGCTTTCTGGTGAACACGATCGTGGGGGAAGAAACCTCTCCACCCATTACACTTGTGGTGAATTGGACGACGGAGGTAAAGAAGAAGTGAAAACATTGAATCATTCTATCATTGATTCATTGACGATTGGAAAACAAATGACTCGCTGACACGATTACTCAATGGAGAAATCTTTATGATCGGACAAACGATATCGCAATACCAGATTCTCGAAAAGCTTGGCGAAGGCGGAATGGGCGTTGTTTACAAAGCCCAAGACACCAAGCTCGACCGCCTCGTCGCCCTGAAATTCCTTCCCTCCCGTCTCGCTGCGTCGGAGGAGGACAGAGCACGCTTCATCCAGGAAGCGAAGGCCGCCTCTGCCTTGAACCATCCCAACATCCTCACGATCTATGAATTCGACCAGAGCGAGGGGCAGTACTTCATCGCGATGGAATACATCGACGGGGCATCACTGAAGGCGATTCTCGAAGAACATAAATCCAAGGGAAAATTCTTACCCCTCGAACAGGTCCTTGATTACGCAGCCCAAATGGCAGAGGGCCTCTCCAAGGCCCACGGGAAAGGAATTGTTCACCGAGACATCAAGTCCGACAATGTTATGGTCACGGCGGAAGGGCGTTTGAAGATCATGGACTTTGGGCTTGCGAAGCTCCGAGGCGGTGTGGGATTGACACGGACGGGAACTACGGTGGGCACGCTTGCCTACATGTCGCCGGAACAAATTTTGGGAGAAGAGGTTGACCATCGGACAGATATTTGGTCGTTCGGCGTTGTCCTGTATGAGATGCTCACCGGTCAAGTTCCTGTCCGTGGAGAGCACGAAGCAGCAATCATGTATGAGGTTCTGAATGTGGAGCCGAAAGCGGTGGAAACGTACCGCGCGGACGTTCCCGAAAATTTGCTCATCCTCCTGTCGAAGCTCCTCCAGAAAGATC
Source organism: Ignavibacteriales bacterium (assembly GCA_031420835.1). Taxonomy (GTDB): domain Bacteria; phylum Bacteroidota; class Ignavibacteria; order UBA10030; family UBA10030; genus JANONN01. The sequence goes on from JANONN010000398.1 coordinate 3,074, forward strand.
GCTCAAGAAGGATGGCTTCTGCGATAGAGATTATTGATGGACTGAAGAACCTCGCAAAGTCACCAGCGCAATCCGCTCCCGAGAAGTCGATTGCCGTCCTCTATTTTGAGAACATGAGTTCAGAAAAAGAGAGTGACTATTTCTGTGCAGGCATCACGGAAGACATCATCATCGACTTGTCGAAGATTAAAGATCTGAAAGTCGTCTCTCGGACCGATATTCTTCCATTCCGCAACAAGGAAGTGAACACGCGACAGGTCGGGGAAGCTCTTCGAGTGAATTACATTCTTGAAGGCAGCGTTCGCAAGGCAGGGAACAAGATCCGAATCACAGCACAGCTTATCGATGTCAGAAACGGATACCATGTGTGGGCGGATCGTTTCGACCGGCTCGTCGAAGATATCTTTGATCTTCAGAATGAAGTTTCTCAGAGAATTGTTGAAGCCCTGAAGGTCTCACTCACGGATTCAGAGAAGCAATCCCTTGCAAAGAAACCGACCGACGATCTCAGGGCCTACGACTTCTACATGCGCGGGAGAGAATACCTCAACAAAAGAGGAAAGAAAAATAACGAAGCTGCCATTCAGATGTTTGAAAATGCAATCTCGATCGATCCAAGCTTCGCATCTCCTTATGCTGGTCTTGCCGAAGCGTATTCCTGCATGTACGAATGGTACGACGGGAGCGCTCTGTGGCTGGGAAAAGCGATCGAGATGAATCAAAAAGCTCTTAACCTTGATCTGACCTCCTTGGAAGCTAAATTTGGGATTGCGATGGTCTACTTTCACCAGAAAAGATTTGCAGAAGCGAAACGTGTGTTGGAAGGAATTCTCCAGGAGAACTCTCAGTTTTACCCAGCGTACCTTCGGCTCGGCTTGATTTCGGAAACCTCAGGTGACCTTGATTCCGCGTTGAAATACTATCGACGTGCATCTGAATTGAAACCCTATGATGAGGATCCCTGGATGCATCTGGACGGGATTTATCGTAAGATGGGGAACGTCCAATCCGCCGAAGAAGCCGCGATGAAGGTCATTGAGGTGACTTCGCGAAAGCTCGAGGCAAGTCTTGACGACATCATTGTGATGAGCAGACTTGCCAAAGCCTATGCACGATTCGGTGGTAAAGAAGAGGCGAATGCGACACTCAAACGGGTATTTGAAATTGATCCGACCGATGGGCTTGCACTTTACAACTGTTCCTGTGCCTATGCACTCTTAGGAGAAAAAAATAAGGCATTCATTTCTTTGCGAAAAGCGTTTGAGGGTGGATTCCGGTCGGTGGCGATCTGGACGAAATCTGACACCGCTTTCGATTCTCTCCGTGATGACCCAGAGTTTAATCAGTTGATTGCTGAATTGGTGTAATACGGACGTCGTGTGAAGACAGTTTTTACTATACAACTTAACCAACACAAAAAGAAAGGAGAAAAACTATGCCAAAATACGTCATCGAACGCGTGATACCCGGCGCCGGCAAGATGTCTAAAGACGATCTAAAGGCCGTCTCGCTGAGGTCTTGCAACGCGCTGAACCAGTTGGGTCCCCAGATCCAGTGGATTCAGAGCTACGTTACCGAGAACAAGATCTATTGCGTCTATATCGCTCCAAACGAGGAGATGGTTCGAGAACACGCCCGCATCGGCGGGTTTCCAGCGAACCACATAGCCGACGTCAAGACGATCATCGACCCGACGACCTCTGAGTAATAATTGGCTGCGTGGATACACTCATCCGAGGAGTCAAACTCATTTTCAATGATCGGCCAACGATCTTTGTTCTTCTATCTCTAGGGACGTTCCCCGAAGAGGGTCCTTTGGGCAATTGAACGTCCCGACCCGGGATTGGGTATGATTGGGCAGACAATATCGCACTATAGAATTCTCGAAAAGTCGGGTGAAGGCGGGATGGGCGTCGCCTACAAAGCCCAGGACCTGGAGCTCGATCCCATAGCCCTCAAACTCACCCTATGGTCCCTCTCTTGTCCAAGAGAGGGACGTGATACCTCCCCTTCTCTTCCTAAGAGAAGGGGCCGGGGGGATGAGTTCGGGCAGAAAATGGAGTAAGACACCATGATCGGACAAAACATATCTCAGTATCCCGACCAAAAACATCGGGATGCCAAAAAACGGCATAAGATTCTGGAGAAATTGGGCGAAGGTGGAATGTCCCGAAGTTGCCCACGAGCGAAGCGAGTGGTTGCAACTTCGAGGATCCCGCTGGAGCGAAGCGAAAGCGGGAGGCGTGCGCTATGATAGGTCAGACTATATCTCACTATCAGATTCTTAAAAAGTCTTCGCTGATTTGTGCCGGAACCCAAAGGAGGATGCAATGATAGGACAAACGATCTCGCATTATGAAGTTCTTGAAAAACTCGGCGAGGGTGGAATGGGCATAGTCTATAAAGCCCAAGACACCAAGCTCGACCGGATCGTGGCTCTGAAGTTTCTTCCTCATCACCTCCATTCCAGCGACGAAGAGAAGGCTCGATTTCTGCAAGAGGCGAAAGCCGCTGCTGCTTTGAATCATCCCAATATCTGTACAATCTATGGGATTGAAGAGGGAAATGGAGAACATTTTATCGCGATGGAGTTCGTGGATGGTCAAACCCTCCACGAGAAGAAGTCTTCTCTCTCTCAGAAACAGGCAATAGTGATCGGCATCGAGATCGCCGAGGGGCTTGCAGCCGCTCATGAGAAAGGTATCATCCATCGGGACATTAAGCCCGAAAACATTATTATCCGCAAGGACGGCATAGCCCAGATCATGGATTTCGGGCTGGCAAAACTAAGGGGTGCGTCGCGACTCACAAAAGAAGGGAGCACTGTCGGCACTGCCGGATACAGACCACCGGTCTGATATCTTCTCCCTCGGTGTTCTTCTCTATGAGATGCTCACCGGTCATCTTCCCTTCAAGGGGGTGCACGAGACAGCCATCGCTTACGAGATCGTCAACGTCTATTCTCTTCCAATGTCATCGATCAAGCCGGAGATTTCCCCGGAGCTTGATACTATCATCCTGGAGTGTCTTGAAAAAGATCCGAACGAACGAACACAATCGGCTAAACAAGTTGCCGTGGAACTGAAACGATTCAAACGCGACTCGAGCCGACAACGGTTGAGCCGCATTACCGCCGCACAGGCGGTATCATCAACGATTCAACCTCACCAGATAGACGTACAGTCGGAACACAGCAGCCCGTGGACAAAACTTCTTCCATGGATCATAGTTTCAATTCTAGCCCTCCTTCTCCTGGCTCTTGGGATCAAATACTTCTCATCGTCAGCAGACAGGTCATTGATCACGGCAGTCATCCCGCCACCAGAGAAAATGAATTTTTACCTCTACGGGAATAATGCCGGACCTGCAGCTCTCTCTTCTGATGGTAAGCGACTTGCGTTTGTCGCTTCTGATTCAGGCAAAACATCTCTCTACGTTCGTTCGCTTGATGAGTCGGTCCCAAAACGTTTGGCTGGTACCGAAGGAGCGCTCCACCCCTTCTGGTCGCCCGACAACCAGTTTATCGGATTCTTTGCACAGAACAAATTGAAGAAGATTGATGCGTCCGGCGGCGCCCCCATCACAATTTGCGCTGTGGGGTTCTCCCGGGGTGGTACGTGGAGTGTCGACGGTACGATCGTCTTCACACCATCACCAGCCGCACCTCTCTTCGTTGTTTCTGCCTCTGGCGGTACCGGTACAGTTGTAACTGGACTCGATTCTGTTCGAAAAGAAAACTCTCATCGCTGGCCGTCGTTCTTGCCCGACGGGAAACACTTTCTTTTCCTTGCCCGCACTGTCACCGCAGGCAGTCAAGGTGAGGGCGGTCTTATCCGGTTAGCGTCGCTCGATGGGAAGGTGAATAAGGTTCTCGTTCCTGCCGCTTCCAATGCTGTCTATGCATCAGGGCACATCATGTACGTCCGTGGGACCACCTTGGTGGCTCACCGCTTTGATGAAAGCTCGCTCGAGCTGAAGGGCGAACCGACAACAATTGCGGAAGGGGTGACCTATGATCCCTCAACGAATCGAGGCATGTTTACGGTTTCAGCAAACGGAATTTTAGTGTATCAAACCGGAGTGGCGCAGCTTGGCTCCCGGCTGATATTCCACGATCGGGCTGGTAAATCGATGGGTGTCGTAGGTGAATTAGCGGAATATTTTTACCCGCGTCCTTCACCGGATGATAAACGTGTATCAGCATATATATGGGATTATCAATCTCATAACGCCGATATCTGGATTACTGATTTTACACGACGACTCAAGACACGGTTTACATTTAATGCCACCTTTGAAGTTAATTCTGTATGGTCGCCCGATGGAAGCCGCATTATCTTTGACTCCAACGCGGAGGGTGCATTCAATCTGTATCAAAAAGCCACAAGCGGGGCCGGAAGAGAAGAAATTCTCCTTCGATCTGGCAATGATAAGAACCCTAATGATTGGTCGAAAGATGGAAGATTCCTTCTCTATCAGGAAAACGGTGGTCAAGAAACACGGCTTGATCTGTGGATCTTGCCATTAAATGGTGACCGCAAGCCTACTTCATTCTTGCAAACGGAATTCAATGAAGGGGATGCTCGTTTTTCACCCGACGGACGTTGGGTAGCGTATGTGTCGGATGAATCTGGTGCGAGCGAGATTTATGTACGACCGTTCCAAGAACTCGGTGGACAATCAGCCAAAGCAGCTCAGGCAGGTAAATGGCAAGTTTCGATTTCGGGCGGTGATTCTCCGCGATGGCGAAGAGACGGAAAAGAGTTGTACTATTTCAGTGCGGACAATAAGATGATGGCGGCAGATATCGCTGTCAAAGGTGGATCTCTCGAAGTGAGACATGTTCGATCTCTGTTCGAAGTTCCTTCCATTGTTCAGTTGCCCATCAGCGACTATGATGTCACTGCCGATGGATCGAGCGATTGAATCATCGGGTCATTGATGATTGAAAAAACAAGATGACTTAGGATAAGACGCAAAGAGAGAGTTGTCATTCCCGCATGTTTTAGGCGGGAATCCCCGCCTGCGTCGGGTAGGTATAAAATGGATGCCCGACTAGAGCATTCGGGCATGACATCCTTATTTTATGAGGCATGATTCTTGGCTTGCGAAACATTAGTTACTCAGTAAAAACCATTAGCGGAGATTACTATGATAGGACAAACGATCTCGCATTACAAGATTTTAGAAAAACTCGGTGAGGGTGGAATGGGCATCGTCTATAAAGCCCAAGATACCAAGCTCGACCGCATCGTCGCGCTGAAATTCTTGCCGCCGCATCTCTCGGCGAGTGAGCAAGACAAGGCGCGCTTCATTCAGGAAGCAAAAGCAGCGGCCGCGCTGAACCATCCCAACATCTGCACCATTCACGGAATCGAAGAGTATGAGTCACAGACCTACATCGTGATGGAATTTGTCGAAGGACAAACATTAAGGGAGAAGGGATCGAATGTTCCGCTTAAACAGGCGATAGAAATCGGTATTCAAATGGCAGATGGACTGGCAGCGGCGCATGAGAAGGGTATCGTGCATCGCGACTTGAAGCCGGAGAACATCATGCTGCAAAAAGATGGCCGCGTACGGATCATGGATTTTGGATTGGCGAAACTCAAGGGCGCATCGCGACTCACGCAAGCAGGCAGCACTGTGGGAACAGCAGGCTATATGTCGCCGGAGCAAGTGCAGGGAATGGAGACTGACCACCGGACGGATATTTTCTCGCTTGGTGTTCTTTTGTATGAGATGTTCGCAGGGCAGTCGCCATTCAAAGGCATGCACGAGACAGCGATCAATTATGAGATCGTCAATGTTGATCCGGAGCCGATGTCATCAGTCAAAGCGGAGATTCCACCGGAGCTTGATGCGATCGTGCTGGAATGTCTCGCAAAGGAACAGGCCGAACGCTATCAATCAGTGGCGGAGGTTGGCAAAGAGTTGCGCCGGCTTAAGAGAGAGACCAGCAAAGCTCGTGTGAGCCGTGTGTCGGTGGCGCGCGAAGCGTACCGATCTTCTGCGATTTCACCCGTTGAGGAACTCAAGCCCGCTGAAGGTTTGACCGCGAAGAAGCTGTTCTCAGTTGAGCGGCTGGGATTGGCAGGAGCGCTTCTAGCTCTCATCGCCTTGGCTGTTTTTCATTTTACCGAGACACCTCCAGACACGCGGACATACCGGGCGATAATTCCACCACCTGAGAAAATGAACTTCAGCACATCATTTGGCGGACACATTTCGCTATCGCCAGACGGACGACTCCTGGCATTTGTTGCGAGAGACTCGGCCGGGAAAACGCTCTTGTGGGTGAGACCTCTCAATGCCCTTACAGGCCAGGCTCTCAACGGCACCGAAGACGCTTCATTCCCCTTCTGGTCTCCCGACAATCGTTTTATCGGATTCTTTGCCAGTGGAAAGCTTAAGAAGATCGAAGCGTCGGGCGGCCCTCCTCAAACCCTGTGCGACGCGTCTACAGGTCGGGGTGGAACATGGAGCGATAAAGGGACGATCGTCTTTTGTCCATCGGGTGGTCCTTTTTCACTTTCTCGCGTCGCTGCTGCCGGCGGATTGCCCGTGACCATTACGAAGTTAGATTCAAGCCGCATCGAAATCAGTCATCGTTGGCCATACTTTTTGCCGGACGGCGAGCATTTCTTGTACTCGACGCGGACAACATCGGGCGGCGTTGGCGAAGGGGACGCTATCTTTGTAGCTTCGTTAGATACAACCTTCTCTCCACGTCTTCTTGTCAATTCAGGCTCAAGCGTTGACTATGCCAACGGACATCTTCTGTTCGCGCGCGAACAAACGCTGATGGCACAGCCGTTCGACACAAAGGGTCTGGAAATGACGGGCGATGCATTTCCGATTGCTGAGCGGGTGTATTTCGAATCCTTCACCGGCAAGACTTCTTTCTCCGCTTCACAGAATGGAATTCTTGTTTATCAATCAGGGGGGAGTTCTTCGGGAATAAGGCTTCTGTGGTATGACAGAACAGGCAAGCAGATAGGCGCGATCAACCAGTCCTCGGTTTATCATGACCTTCGTCTCTCGCCTGATGGAAAGAGGATCGCGATTTCCCAGTTCGATGCAAAAAGCAGAAACACGGATGTTTGGCTCTATGAGATTAGCCGGGCTGTGTGGACACGGTTTACGTTTGACCCCGCAACCGAACGATGGCCCATCTGGTCACCGGACGGCAGCACGATTCTCTTTGCTTCGGACCGCAAGAAGCGTTTCGATTTGTTTCAACGAGCGTCAAGCGGAGCAGGAAGCGAGGAGCTCGTACTCGAGTCAAATCTCCAGAAATTTCCGAATGATTGGTCGCGCGATGGAAGATTTATTGCTTACCATGCCGACGACCCGAAAACCAAAAATGATATTTGGATTCTTCCTATGAAAAGTGAGCGGAAGCCTCTTCTCTTCTTGCAAACGGAGTTCAACGAAAATCGCGCAACGTTCTCTCCTGATGGTCGCTGGATTGCCTACCAATCCGATGAGTCGGGCAGGAATGAAGTGTACATTCGACCCTTCCCGGGTCCCGGAGGCAAGTGGCAAGTCTCGACAAACGGCGGAATACGTCCTCGATGGCGCCGTGATGGGAAAGAGCTTTTCTATTTCGCGTTGGACGACAAGATCATGGCGACAGAGATCAAGCTCGGTTCCTCTACCGTTGATGTCGGCTCTGCACGCTCGTTCTTCCAGTTCCGTCCCTTTGCTGGCGGCAATAGGGATATCTACGACGTAACGGGAGATGGGCAGCGTTTCCTTGTGGCATCACCGGGGAGAGAAGAAAGCTCGTCGCCGGTTACGCTGGTGGTGAATTGGACGACGGAGATTCGCCCCGTGAGATAAAGCAACAAAGAGTTGAGCCCCGAAAAGTCGGGGCAAAATAGCGCTATCTCACGGGGTAAAGAAGAAGTGAAGAGGATTGAATCATCGCGTGATTGGATCATTGAGTCAATGAACAATTGGAGTCATCGCTGATATGATCGGTCAGACAATCTCACATTACCAGATTTCATCTCGTTCCGACGGTCTCCGTCGGAACGTGGACCCAGACGCTCTGCGTCTGCGTTCCCACGCAGAGCATGAGAACGAGAAATAAACATCAGTTACTCAGTAAAAATCATTAGCGGAGATTACTATGATCGGACAAATTCCAAAATCGCCCACGAACATTGTTTGTGAGTAGCCGCGATTTTGAGAATCCCGACTGCTTTTAGTCGGGACCAAAAGAACAGGAGATATTATGATCGGACGAACTATATCACATTATCGCATCATCGAGAAGTTAGGCGAAGGCGGAATGGGCGTTGTCTATAAAGCCCAAGACACCAAGCTCGACCGCTTAGTTGCGTTAAAGTTTCTTCCACCCAATCTCTCTGCGAGCGATCAGGATAAGGAGCGCTTTATTCAAGAAGCGAAGGCAGCGGCTGCCCTGAATCATCCCAACATCTGTACGATTCACGAAATTGACGAGCACGAATCTCAGTTGTTCATCGCCATGGAGTTGATTGAAGGCCAGATGCTGCGCGATAAAGGACCGAATATCCCGCTCAAACAAGCTATTGAGATTGGTATCCAAGTCGCAGATGGATTAGCCGCGGCACACGAGAAAGGAATCGTCCATCGCGACTTGAAGCCGGAGAACATCATGTTGCAGAAGGACGGCCGAGTGAAGATCATGGATTTCGGTCTCGCCAAACTCAAAGGCGCATCCCGGTTGACAAAAGTAGGCATCACAGTTGGCACGGCCGGCTACATGTCTCCAGAACAAGTGCAGGGAGTGGAGACCGACCATCGGACGGATATTTTTTCTCTCGGAGTGATCCTGTATGAGGTGTTTGCTGGTCAATCTCCGTTCAAAGGAGTACACGAGACGGCGATTAACTATGAAATTGTGAATGTTGATCCCTCGCCAATGAGCATGATCAAGTCCGACGTTCAGCCAGAAATTGATGAGATCGTCCTGAATTGCCTCGCGAAAGACGTGACAGATCGTTTGCAGTCAGCAGCAGAGGTTGTGCGGCTTTTGCGGAGGTTGAGGAAAGAATCAAGCAAGACCCGAGTCGGAATATCGCGGCAATCGGATGTACCATCATCTGTACAGCAGGACATCCTCGCCAGAGTACCAAAAAAAGAGCGGTGGTTGTGGGGCGGTATTTCAATCGGCCTGGCCGTGATGCTTGCAATCATTGCGTCTCTCTATTTCTCCCAAGAGGAAACGCATCCGATGACGATCCGATTCATGATGACAGTGGAGGAGAATGCCACTGTGTCGTCCATGGCGCTTTCGAAGGATGGAACCAAGCTGGTATATGCTTCGACAGGATTAAGCAAAACTCTTCTCTGGGTCCGCAGGATTGATGAGCTGACATCACGAAGCATTGCAGGAACCGAAGGAGCATCGAATCCCTTCTGGTCACCGGACGGACGCTTTGTGGCATTCTTCTCCGCGGGCAAGCTGAAGAAAATAGACATCTCCGGTGGGGCGCCAATAGCAATCTGCGATGCTCCAAATAACCGCGGCGGAAGCTGGAACCAGTTCGGTGAGATCATTTTCGCTCCCAACGCTGCTGACGTTATCTACAAGGTCTCTGCTGCGGGCGGCACCCCCGAACCTATCATGGCGTTAGATACATCCGTGCATGAAACTCAGCACCTTTGGCCTTTCTTCCTGCCTGATGGAAAACGCTTTTTGTATTCAAGCCGCCGGTATGACCATGACAATCAAAGAATCTACATAGGCTCTCTTACGAGACCTCCGATCAGGACAACGGTTTCTTCGGGGGGAAATCCACTCTTCTCTCCTCCCGGGTACCTTCTCTTTCTCAACAACCGAACACTCGTGGCGCAACGTCTTGACGTCGAAACTGGCGTTCTTTCAGGAGATCCATCACCGGTCGCGGAGAACGTGGGTCATGTTCCACTGACTGGACTTTCTGCATTCACTGTTTCTGCCAACGGTGTGCTTGCAACAGGTGGAGGCCGGTCGGAGGAGAGGCAGTACGCATGGTTTGACCGCAAGGGATCGAATCTTGGAACGGCGGGACCGTCTGGTAATTACTTTGATATTGCGTTGTCCCCCGACGAAAGCCGCGCGGCGCTGCAATTTGGCGACCTTCGCACAGCGAACTCCGACATCTTTCTCATTGATATTCGTCGCAATTCTCTGACGAGGTTTACGTTTAGTCCCAATGTTGACGACGATCCAATCTGGTCGCCGGATGGATCACGGATTCTTTTCACTTCCATTGGCCCATTGGGTGTGCCCCAGGCATTCTCGAAGCAGTCGAGCGGAACCGGCGAGGAAGAAGCGCTGCCGATAGTTGGCCGTGTCTCGGATTGGTCCAGGGACGGCAAATACATTCTGTTCAACTATCAAATAGGCGGTGATATCTATTATCTTCCGACTGCCAAAGGCGAACAGCCCAAACCCTATCTCAATTCGCCTGCGTACGAGTTGTACGGGCAGTTTTCTCCGAACGGAAAATATATTGCTTATTCCTCCAACGAGACCGGTAACTATGAAGTCTACGTGCAGGCTTTTCCCGGCGCGGGAGGAAAGCGGCAAATCTCGAGAGGCGGCGGATCGCAACCGAGATGGCGGAAGGATGGGAAGGAACTCTTCTATGTAGCGCCCGACCGGACGCTGATGGCCGTTCAGGTATCGTTTGAGAACGGATTTGAATACGGTGACTCCACTCCACTGTTCCGAACGCAGGTTGATGACTACGACGCACCGAACAGGTATGTCGTATCAAATGATGGTCAACGGTTTCTGATCAATGTTCCGATGGGTCGGGCAAGCACAAATCCGGTTGCTGTTGTTGTCAACTGGCCTGCAGAGCTGACGAAGAAATAAAGACATTGAATCATTGAGGAAAGCGAAATGATCGAACAAATCCCGAAGGGATCACTTCGTTGACAATTTCACATTATAAGATTCTGGAGAAGTTAGGCGAAGTCGGAATGGGAGTAGTGTACAAAGCCCAAGAAACTCGACCGGCTCGTTGCGCACACTCATCAACCCTAAGGGGTCAGCTTTGAACCGGAGGCAATCATGATTGGCCAAATAATTTCACACTATAAGATCCTTGAAAAGTTAGGTGAGGGCGGTATGGGTGTCGTGTATAAGGCCCAAGACACCACGCTCGACCGAATTGTTGCGCTGAAGTTTCTGCCCGCTCACGTCGCAGTGGACGAACAAACCAAAGCGCGATTTCTCCAGGAAGCGAAAGCGGCCGCCTCGCTCAACCATCCTAATATCTGCACGGTGTACGGCGTGGAAGAAGTAGAAGGCCCCCAAGGGGGCAAGCAGATGTTCATTGCGATGGAGTATGTCGAAGGAGGCACGCTCCGTCGTCAACTTCCGTACGCCAAAATCGACGATGCTGTCAGCGTTGCGATGCAAATCGGCGAGGCTCTGCAAGAGGCGCACTCGAAAGGCATCGTCCATCGAGACATCAAAGCTGACAATATCATGCTGACCGCCAAAGGTCAAGCGAAGGTAATGGATTTTGGATTGGCGAAGTTGAAAGGCTCGTTAAAACTCACACGCACCTCCAGTACCGTTGGGACGCTGGCGTATATGGCGCCCGAACAGATTCATGGTGGAGAAGCCGACACGCGTTCGGATATCTTTGCCTTCGGGGTGTTGTTCTTCGAGATGTTGACGGGGAGACTTCCATTTCGAGGCGAGCACGAAGCGGCGATGATGTATTCGATCGTGAATGAAGAGCCGCAAGAGATCGAGCCGTTGGTGCCAGGAATTTCGCCGCTCGTGTCAAACCTGATTCAACGCTCTCTGGAAAAAGATGCTGCCGACCGATACCAACACTTCGATGACATCGTAGCAGATCTGCGGAGGACTCAAAAGAAAACTTCTCGCGTCTTGCGAAGCTCAGTACACACGCTCACTTCGAAGACATACTCCTCGATCAATTTGCCGGGAACGGAGTCAGGAATAGCAGCCTCCATTCCCGTCTTCCGGAAACCGATCGTGATGATGAGCGCTGCGGTTGCTGCCATTGCCATCATTGCGCTTGTTGTGTGGGTCGTGTCGCGTCCATCCCTTCCCCCGATCAACACCGGGATGACAACAAGGGTATTGGAAATCCCCCTGACGGATATCCAATATCACGGACTCTCGGGCGACGGCAATTGGGCGGCCTTTCCGGCGAAAGATGCGGGCGGTAACTGGCATGTCTATTTTATGAATACCACCGGCGGAGAGCCAAAAGCGATCACCACCGATTCAATGACCGGGATTGGTTCGGTGGATGTTTCATTGGACGGCAGCCGCGTGGCGTATGACGGCGTTGTTTCGGGAAGTAACCGAGACGATATTTTCCTGACTTCAGCTCTCGGAGGCGGGAGCAGAGTAATCGTTCAGGGCGGAGGTGTTCCCCGTTGGCAACCCGACGGCAAACGAATTTTCTTTTTTAGATTTCCCCCCGGAACTGCTTCTAAGAAGCTTGAGATATGGAGCGTGACGCCTGAAGGGACAGAAGAGCGGCGGGAATTCATCGACAGCATTTCGGTTGCAGGAAGAATTTCCATCTCTGTCTCACCGGATGGGAAAGAGATCGTCTGGTTGCGCACATTCCCGGATGGGGCGTATCAGGAGGTGGTGATTCGTAATCTCGCATCCGGTGCGGAGCGGCAGATCACGTTCAACAAGAAGAACATCGACGAGGTATGCTGGGCTTCGAACAATCAGATCATCTTCTCGTCGAACAAAAGCGGCAACATCAACCTCTGGATGGTACCGGCTGAGGGGGGAGAACAGGTGCAGATCACGAAGGGACTGGGTCCCGACCTCGGCATGAAGATCTCTAGAGACCTGAAGAAATTACTC
>JANONN010000399.1:0-4325 GCA_031420835.1 Ignavibacteriales bacterium
TCCGTCGCTCCGTCGCCGAACGCGAGGGTTTGGTCTTGATTCTTTTCTTTTTCGGTTTCAGGGCTGCACGAAGAAGGTGAGCAAACTTCTCGATCGCCCTTTGTTTATTCTGCCACTGGCTCCGTGATTCCTGAGCGACCACATGGATGTAGCCGTCCGAATCGATCTTCGATTTCAGGTTCGCGCGCAGAATCTCTTTTTCGGCATCCCCGAGACTCTGTGAACCGTCCACATGAAAGAGCAACTCAACCCGGGTTTCGACTTTGTTGACATTTTGCCCGCCCGGCCCGCCGCTGCGGGATGTGACGAAATCGAGTTCAGCAAGCGGAATAGAAATGTTTTGCGATATGTTCAGCTCGTCGGCCATCGTGCAAACAACAAGCGCCGGATGAAATCCCCGGCGCGTTGACGTAAAATGCGACGCATCTCACAGATGCGTCGCATTTTAGCACTGCAAGTTAGTTGCTTCCTATCGTAGACGCGCCGCCGTTCCTTTTCAGGGTCTTGTTGAACCAGGCAATCATGCGCTCGCCAAGATCCCTGATGAACTTCGGCTCCTGCGGTCCATGAGGAGTACGGGGATACGTGATCATTTCAACAGGAATACCGCGCCGATTGAGGGCAATGTACAGCTCCTGCCCCTGCGAAAGCGGAACGCGGGCATCCACCTGGCCATGCAGAATCTGAGTCGGCGTTTGAATGTTCTTCACGTTGAACATGGCAGAATGTTTCATGTACACATCTATGCGATCCCAGTACTCGCCTTCAAAATACGACGGCAGGAAACTCGGAATGTCGGCTGTGCCAACAAAGCTCATGAGGTTTGTGACACCCGCTCCCACGCTCGCAGCTTTAAAGCGATTCGTCCTCGTAATAGCCATGGAGGTCATGTACCCTCCGTAGCTCCACCCGCAAAGCACAAGGCTGTCGGTATGAGCCACGCCCATTTCGATCACTTTGTCGATTCCCGTCATGTCGTCTTCAAAATCGCCGTATCCCCAGTCGCTGATGTTTGCGCGGCGGAATTTCGCTCCATAGCCGCTGCTGCCGCGTGGGTTCGGACGAAATACCGCATATCCCTCCTGCGCAAATGCCTGTAACGGATACACAGAACCTGCACCAGTGTAGTTTTGCGTGAAGACGCCCGCAGGGCCGCCGTGAATGTTGGTGATCAGCGGATAACGTTTCCCTTTTTCGTAGTTCACCGGATATGTCAGCAGGCCTTCGATCTCAGAGCCGTCCTTCGACTTCCAGCTGATGACCTCGGTTTTGCCCATGGCAAGTTTTGGGAAATCAGCGTTCACAGAGGTCAGTTTTCGAAGCTCAAATTTGCGGACAGCTGAGACATGGATATCGGGAGATGTTTCAGGACTTTGCCATACGAAAGCCATTGTTTTTCCGTCCCGGCTGAAAGAGACGCCTGAGTATATTCCAGATCCGGTTGTCACTGCTCTCGGTTTACCCCCGTCAACGGGAATCGCAAAGACCCGCGGCGTGGTCCGGTCCGTTTCCGTAACATAGACTTCCCTGCCATCGGGTGACCAGCCGGCCATTCCAAAGTTGCGGTCGGGAGTCTCGGCAAGTTTCTTTGCTTCTCCACCCGCCGCCGGGATAAGATACACATCATACGCTCTTGCCCATTTTGTGTCCCCCTTGTCCGAAACGAAGGCGATCCATTTACCATCCGGAGAATATTGAGCGTTTCCGTCAAACCCTTTCCAGGCAACAAGTGATTTTACAGCGCCGCTATCAGACGGGACCGTCGAGATATCCGTCGATGGCCATTCATCGACGGAGGGGGTCGATTGATGAGCGAATACGATGGTCTTTCCGTCCGCCGACCAGTCAAAAGAAGTCACATGGAAGTTGCCGCCCGTAATTTTTTGGTTCTTACGGTCTCCTTTTTCATCTTTCTCGGCCGCCGTTGTGTAAAGATGAGTGAACTTGAAGCTCTTGTCCACGAGCACCCAATCCCGTTTTTCTTTCTTGTCTTTTTCTTCCTTTTCGCCTTCAGGGTCAGTCGACGTGTAGGCAATCCATTTCGAATTCGGCGACCATGCATAATTGTTGACGCCGGATTTTGCTTTCGTCAGTTGTTCCGCCTCGCCTCCACTCAGCCGCATCATCCACACCTGACTCTTGGCATCGGCGCCGCCGCGAGAAGTGGTGAATGACAAGTATTTGCCGTCCGGAGAAAAATCGGGATTCGTGCAGGACTTGTCCCCGAATGTGAACTGGTAGTTCGTTTTGCCGTCGTCCGATACAAGCCAAATGTGTGTCAGAAACTCGGATTTTTCACCCTCGACCATCGGCGTGCCGACCGTGTAGGCAATCCATTTGCCGTCGGGCGAAATCGCGGTGCCGCCGACGCGTTTTTGTTTGATCATCAGCTCGGGCGTCCAGCGTGTTTGGGAAACCGTCAGTCCAGTGATCAAAAAGCCAAGGATGGATATCTTGAGCAATTTATTCATGGGAACCTCCTAGCAGGTTGCTGAAAAATGGATTATCAGTGATGTTTCTTTGACGCGACTGTTTTTGAAACGCCTTTGCCTGGTTCTATAGACCTGAAGAGGTTTGGTGGTCGAAGCTTGAACCTGACTTCGTCGACCTCATCGGGAGGATCGGTGAACTCTCTCACGCTCTCTGGAGATTATTGATACGCATGATGTTGAACAACGCTGCGACAAAGGTGAAGATCCAACCAACCTTGCGTTTGCCACGATGATGAAGCTTTCGCAACATCGCAACGACTTTCTTCCAGCCGAAGACCTGCTCGATCAGTTTTCGCTTCTGTTGGCTGATCAAATAGCCTTCGTGTCTGGTGGTGCGAGCATCAATGGCCGTGTATCGTTCGTCGTTCTTCTGGGCAACATGTGGCGTGATCTTCAACTTCCGCAGGGCTTTCACCACTCGTTTCTGGTCATACCATTTATCAGCCCCCACGGTCTTTGGGTGTATGCCTTTGCCTTTGAGCTGCTTCAACATCTCGATGGCTGCATCGGCTTCGGCAGTGCCCGAAGCAATCGTCACAGCACTGCGGACAACCAAGCCATGGAGATTATCCATCACCAAGTGTCCCATGTAGTTCATCCTGGCTTCTTTGCCCGGACCTTTACGATACAGCCGGGCATCGGGATCTGTGGTCGATTCATGCGTCTGATTAGAGCGTTTCTCTCCATGAAAATTGACTGTCGGATTACCGGGGTCGTCGATCGGTGGCTCGGATTGATCGCCCTTCTTCTTAAAGCTCTTCAAACTGGCCCAAGCTTCCAGCAGTGTTCCGTCGACCGTAAAGTGCTCCTCGCTCAGAAGCTTTTCTGCTCGGGCGATGGCCATGACTTGAGAAAAGAACGCCTCAGCGATATCCCCGTCCAACAGCCTGTCCCGGTTCTTCGTAAACACTGTTGGCACCCACACCGGATCGTCCATCGACAAGCCGACAAACCAGCGATACAACAGGTTATAGTCCAACTGCTCCATCAATTGCCGTTCACTACGGATCGTATACAACGCCTGAAGCATCAGCGCCCGCAACAACTGCTCAGGCGGGATCGACGGCCGGCCAACGTCCGAATACATCCTGGCGAACCGGGGCGAAAGTGCCCTCATCACCTCGTCGGCAATCTTGCGAATCCCTCGCAGCGGATGATCCTGAGGAACTCGTTCTTCCATCGAAACATAACTGTACAATTGCTCTTGCTTCTGATCGTCTCCACGCATGAGGTTCTTCTCCTTTGATGTCTTGATTCCTCAGTAGAACGTACATCACATGAAAAAGTTCCTCATTGAAGAGAATAAATCTGAGTTTTTCAGCAACCTGCTAGATCATAGATATACCGCCGAGGATATTATCAACAAATTGGAGACCTTGATTGATGCTGCAGATATTTACGAAAAACAGTTCTGGCGTCGAAATATCGATACCTTGAGTTCGGGTGAACAGCAACGAGTCGCAGTGAGCGCAGCTTTGGCTGGCGAACCAACAATGTTGCTATGGGACGAGGCGTTAGCTCGCGTCGATGATCGTTCGGCACAACGGCTGGTCACTCTCCTGAGCAGCACCTTCGCACATGGCGTTGTCATTGCGGCAACGCATCGACCTGCCCTCTACCTGAAATTATTAGGCGATTCGGTGCAATCGGTCATCAATGTCACTCGAACTGACAATAAGATATTGATTACTCAAAGCATGCTCGATGCAAGCTCCCGTGATTATCCAGTGATAAACTTCGCTCAACGAATGCTGTGGAAAAAATACATCAGTCCTCCTCCCAAAGCCGATCGACTGTTCAACAATGGTATGAGACTCTTCGGCGGTCCGAACG
>JANONN010000400.1:0-2459 GCA_031420835.1 Ignavibacteriales bacterium
CTTGAACTTGTCTGTCTCAACGTCTCATTCTCCATACTCCTAATCCCTCATCTACTCAAACACCCAGTCATGGAATTACCGTCTATGTTCTATCAAAAACGTTCAACCAGATAGTACGCTGAGTAACTACATCGGATGTAAGGTTGATTTTCAATCAACTATTCCCTTCTTTGTCTTCGTGATGTTATGACCGACGAAGAAGAATTCTACCAAAGCCTTGCTCGCGATTTTGTTATACATACGGGGAATCAAATTGTTGAGGCTGTTGATCGTCTCCCCGACTTCGATCCAGACGCACTTCACACGCACGCCAATCATCTCAAAGGATCGGGAGAGATGTTTGGTCACCCACTTCTCACTGAGCTTGGTGCAAAACTGGAGGGAGAGCTTGTCCGAAGGACCCCTACCGGGGAGACGAGGCAGGATTCGTTGAATACTTTCGTGCGTTTCTATCAGGTCGGATGGCATGGCATGGATTCAACGCGCTTCTGATCATTTCTGGCGCATTTGGGATTTTCAAGAAGAGTGCCATGATTGAGGCCGGTGGATACAAACATGATAGCGTTGGGGAGGACATGGAACTGGTTGCACGAATCCATCGCATCAAACGCGAAAAGAAGGAGCCTTACAAAATAGTGTTTGTTCCGGATCCAGTATGTTGGACCGAGGCGCCGGAATCAGTTTCTGTCCTTGCCCGACAGAGAAACCGGTGGCATCGTGGTCTGCTGGATACGATTCTTCTCCATCGCAAGATGCTTATGAACCCAAAATATGGAGTGGTGGGTGTCGCCGCAATGCCTTATTTCTTTTTTGTCGAGTTGCTGGGGCCGTTCTTTGAGATGTTTGGATATGTTTCTCTCGTTGTCATGTTTGCGATGGGGATTCTGAATGTCAATATGGTTCTGCTCTTCTTCATTGTTGCCCTTGCTTACGGCGTGATGTTCTCGGTGGCCGCAGTGATGTTGGAAGAAGTATCTTTCCGTCGCTATCCCAAAGCGTCGCAGCTCGCTTTGCTGCTTGCATTTGGCGTCATTGAGAACTTTGGGTACCGGCAGATGACGGTCTGGTGGCGAGTGCGCGCGTTCTATGATTACTACAAGGGAGTCACATCGTGGGGAGAAATGAAGCGAAAGGGATTTTCTACGGTAAAAGAATAGCAAACGCTGTCGGTCAGGACCTATCCAGCGTCGAAAATGAAGCGGAAGGGGAGGGATTCGAACCCTCGATAGCCCGGAGGCTATTCCGGTTTTCGAGACCGGCCGATTCAACCACTCTCGCACCCTTCCAAACAACACACCAAGAGATAACCTTTACCCGTCGTGCTTTTTGGCGGGACTCTCGCACCCTTCCAAAGACTTGGGGCCTCGGTACCTATTGCAGTCTAAGAAACAAAACTCGCCTTAATATACTCAAAACTGCAGTAACCTCAAAAATCATTTCTCATTCCTGCAAAGCATTTCCACATTTCGCCAAAAGTTGTTTCGATTCACTTCTTGTCGGTCATCTCTTCCCACTGTGTCATCAATAATGGGAATCAGAATTCGTCTTAGGTTGACATTCCAACCATTCATGGCTATATTTGCATCGACGCTGCCGCAATTCACAACAGGAAAGAACAAGCCATGCAAGCCATTGGATCGAAACGAAGCAAACAACGTGAACGAATCTTTCAAGTCCTGACGACAACCCGCCTACATCCGACCGCTGAATGGGTGTTTGAAAATGTGCGTGAACAGATTCCGCATATTTCTCTCGGGACCGTCTATCGAAATCTGAGTGTGTTGAAGCAACAAGGGAAGATCCGCGAGCTGGATTTCGGTGAAGGTCTCAAGCGCTACGATGCATTCACCGATCCACATTATCATTTTGTGTGCGATGAGTGCGGGGTCGTCAAGGACCTTGAGGTTCCCCCCAAAACAGACTTGAATGAGCGAGTCAAGAGTTTCATACCGGGTGTTGTGCGGACTCATCGACTTGACTATTTCGGTCTCTGTACCGATTGCCTCGTAAAGGTCTGATCCCGTCTTCTCAAACCGAAAAAGACTGAATGAACACGCCAACATGTTCTCGGTGGTCTGGACCGTTTTTTCTGGTCGCTCTCCTTCTGCTGACTTCGTGTGATTCGAAGCGAAACCAGGAAGCGAACAAACCGACAGAGATTACTCTCACCGGTGATTCCTCCACATTCTTCAAGAATGTTCCCGAATTCATAAATCCGGACTCACTGTACGTCCCGGGTGACTATCCGCTTGCGGAAGTGGCGAATGCCCGTGCTGTGTATCTGGCAACGAAGCAAGGGTTGGAAAGCGCCATTACAGATCCAGACGCTGTTGTATCAATCAACGCAGGAGAAATTGGGTGGACAAGTTACAAAGACGGCGGAAAGCCTGTCCTTGGCTACTTCAGAAACTACTTCGGTGTGATGAAGTTCTCGAAGAAAGGGATTGAGCGGGCGGAAC
>JANONN010000401.1:0-4935 GCA_031420835.1 Ignavibacteriales bacterium
TGATTCATAGGCTTGAACAACTTTTAATTTCAACTCTTTGGAAAACTTTCTGCGTAAACCTGGCATATGAAACATCTCCTCTCAGAAAATGTTCCACCTTAATACTCAATCTTACTGTCTCACGCAAGGGGTGCACTCCAAGACACCCCGCCAGACCGAAGGCGGGCTGGCCGATTGAAACATTCGGGTGTGACAATTGTTCTTTTTGTACAGCCTCAGATTTCATTCTTAGATGCCAAGTGAATTCTCTTTGATAAGATCCATGAACATCCAACCCATCGCACTCGAAGGAACGCACGTCCGGCTTGAACCACTCATGCTCGATCATCTCGATGCGTTGTGTGCAGTCGGATTAGACCCCGAGCTTTGGAAGCTCACCACGAGTCTTGTTCGTACGCGGGAAGAAATGCAACGCTACTTCGAGACGGCATTGGAATGGCAGAAGAATGGAACGGCGCTCACCTTTGCGATCATTGAGAAGGAATCGGGCAAGGCGGTTGGCAGCACACGCTATGCGAATATCGAGATGAGTCATCGGCGACTCGAAATCGGCTGGACGTGGGTGGCAAGGCCGTGGCAACGAACGCCCATCAACACTGAGACAAAATATTTACTTCTGAGACACGCGTTTGAGACGTTTGGTTGCATTCGCGTGGAGTTCAAGACCGACGCGCTCAATGAGCAATCGCGCAATGCTCTTCTGAGAATCGGCGCGAAGGCGGATTGACTCCGAATGGCAGGATGTGAAGCGACGATTGGAAGAGATGATGAGGAAGGGGAGTGTTAGAGTTATTGAGTGACATTGACTTTAAGGGCGACAATTCTGAAATTGGAACGCAAAATTCGTGTCTAACCATTACACATAGGAGGCAAACCATGTCAGAACCTCAATCGGCTATCAATCGCTTTCAATGGAGATGGGTTGTGAAGTCGGCTTTTCTTTACCTCGTCTTGTATTTCCTCCCCCTCTTTCTCATTCCAGAAGGAGGCATTCTTGCCGGCATCTGGATATTGGCGGGAATCTTCTTCGTTGCCGCGCTCTCCGGTTTTCTTTCGAAAGGGGTTACTATCAAAGAGCCGGCAATCGCCGCACTCCTTGTGCTCATACTTTGGATCATTGTCGTTTCCTTCAGGCTCGAAATCCCCCTCATGGAAATCTTAGCAAGCCTGCCGCTCCTTGTTGGGAGCGCGCTGGTTCTCGTTCTCGCACTCGCAGGAGCGTGGTGGGGAGAACGTGCGCAGAAACTTTGGAGAAAAGATCAGCCATAGTGAGCGTAGGATAACTGCCGTATGGCCGATACAGGCATCACGTCAGCCGAAATCCCCGCAGCATGAGAGCGACGCACCGCTGAACCTTATCTTGTTCCCAACAATTCCACAAGAAACAAGCTGAGGGCAGGCACGTAGGTGATGAGGAGAAGTGCTGCGAGAAGAAGTCCAATGAACATGAGGACCGACCTTGCGACCTCCAGGATCGGCTTCCCGAAGCGGAGACTGGAAAGGAACAGATTCAATCCGACAGGCGGCGTGAGATAACCGATTTCAAGATTGGTCAGAAAGATCATCCCAAGGTGGAGCGGGTGGATTCCAAACTGTTGAGCGATGGGAAGAATCAAAGGGACAACGACAACGATTGCCGAAAAAATATCCATCGTCATTCCTACAATCAGAAGAAATATATTGAGGATGATGAGAAATGTGATTCGGCTTGAAACGTGTTCTTGCACGAAGAGGAAGAGTTTTTGCGGAACCTCCTCATCAATCAGATAATTCGTCAGGCCGAACGCCGTGCCAAGAATCGCGAGTACTGCACCAACGAGCATCATGCTGTCCACCATCACCCTCGGCACATCGCGGAAGAGATGGAGGTCGCGGTACACAAACACCTCCACCACGACCACGTAGAACGCCGTGACCGCCGCCGCTTCGGTCGCGGTAAAGAACCCACCATAGATTCCGCCAATCACCACGACCGGTAAGGGCATTTCCCACGCAGCCTCTCGTGCGGCGGTTGCCAGCGCCTTCCATGAGAATTCTTGTCTTGGGACTTTGGCTTTCACGCCAACCCTCACACTGTACAGTGCCAGGGTACCAACGAGTATCGAACCGGGGATGAGCCCAGCAACGAATAACTGGTCTATGCTCACCTTTGCAACCAATCCGTAGAGGATGATGGCTAGGCTCGGTGGAAAGAGCAATCCAATAGTGCCAGAACTTGTAACGAGTCCGAGCGAGAATCGCGCCGGGTATTTCTCCTTCACAAGAATCGGATACAGCAATCCGCCCAGAGCCACGATGGTAACGCCCGACGCTCCTGTGAACGCCGTGAAGATGGCGCACGTGAACAGAACGACTAACGCAAGACCTCCTGGCAACCACCCGAACATCGCCAGCGCGAGATTTACAAGCCGTCGCGGCGATTTGCTTTCAGCAAGCATGTAGCCGGCAAACGTGAAGAGCGGAATGGCGATCAACGTCGGGGTGGTGGCAATCCTGTAGAGTTCAATGATGACGGCGGATGTATCGATGTCGGCGAGAGCAAACAAAAACAAGGCCGCCGCGCCGATGATCGTGAAGAGAGGCGCCCCGAGGAGAGCAAGAAGCACCAGCGCGAGAACGACAATGTACGTCTCCGTCACGCCGGCTCCTTTTTACCGATGGCGGGGATGGTAAGCAACAATCGAATCAAGAAGTGAATCGTGAGGAGGGCGTATCCGACGGGAATAATGACCTGCACATACCACGATGCGATATTCGCATACACCGTGGATCCAAGCTCGATTTCATTTCGCACGAACTCCAAGGATGCTTGAAACAAAAAAAAGCAAATGACGGCGGCAAAGAGATTCGTGAGAACTTTGATGGCTGACTTGATTCGTCGGGAAAGAAATCGCGTCAACGCGTCGATATTGATGTGCCGCTCATGACTGGTGGCGATCGCCGCGCCAAGGAAGCCGACCCAGAGCACCATGTGTCGAAGGAGAATGTCGGCCCAGAGGATTCCTTCAGCAAAGACGTTTCGCAAGACGACCTGCATAAACGCCAGCAAAACCATGACCGACAGGAAAAGGACAAGGAGTGTCTCTTCGGTCCTATTGAGGAGGGAATCGA
This sequence comes from Ignavibacteriales bacterium, assembly GCA_031420835.1. GTDB lineage: Bacteria > Bacteroidota > Ignavibacteria > UBA10030 > UBA10030 > JANONN01. Next base: position 3,112 of record JANONN010000401.1, read on the forward strand.
ACCGTTGAAGGAATTTCATTGAGAGGCGCGTTGGTTCTTACGGAACTCCCCGAGGGATTTCTCGACTCTATTCAAGAACTCTTCGGAGAAGATCTTCCCCACCAGCATACGGCGAGCACGTTGGCCCACTTCAGCGTAATGGACAACGTCCTTCGGATCTACCTTAATCATGGTAAGTCCACGCTTGATCATCTCATCCATCGCCTTCTTGTTTTCTTGACGGCTCACCTTAACAAGTTTGGCCATGTGCTGCCGCCCGTTGCGAAGAACGATCTCCTGTAAGTCTTTCGGCATCTTGTCAAAGTAACTCTTTGAGATCAACACGGCTCCTGCCGCGTCGGCAAGAGGAACATCAACCACATACTTTACACGCGTGTACCATTGGAGAACAAGCGCTCCCAGCGGTGAAACGTAGAACGCGTCCACAAGCCCGGTCTGCAACGACGTTAGCACATCAGTGATGGAGAGCGCAATCGGATTGATGCCGAGGGCGCGAAAAGCGGCTTCGGCCATCGGGTCGCCCTCCCACATCCACATCTTGATGGATTTCAAATCTTCAGGACGGCGGATGGGTGTATTGCAAAAAACATGAACAAACCCCACCTCAGCCCATCCGAGGAAGACATATCCGCCTTCTTCAAAAGCTTTCTGAAACTCAGGGTCAAACTCTTTGTATAGATGGTCAACCTCGGCATAGTTCTCAGCGAGAAATGGTGAATCCAGAATCCGCACCTTTGGTGCAATCTCACCCATTGCCACTCCCGTGAATCCGCCAGCGTGAAGCTGACCGATCTTGATCTTGCGTAGCACAGAGCGTTCGTCGCCCTGCACCATCCCGGGATATATTCTAAATCCAACTCTTCCGCCACTCTCTTTTCGTATGGCGGCGTCGTAGTCTCTCATCACATCCATCCAGGCGCTTCCCTCAGGGGCAACCGTGGCAAACTTGATCGTGAACTCCTGGGCGGAGACAACAGACAGCCAGACAAGGAAGTAAAACATGAAATGAATGATTCGTTTCATCGTCTCTCCGACATTCTTATTATTCTTTGTCAAAACAGGTTGGTGACGTTTTCGAGCAACGCCTTCGCTCGTTTCTTCGCAACAGCGTTCGGCAATCGTGCCTGTGGCAAAATATCCAACGAGGCTTCGTCCACTTGTTTCAAGAGCGACTCAAACAACGCTTGATCCATTGTCTGGACAGCGTATGCCCGCGCATAATAAACATGTGCCATCAGAAACTTGCCTCCTGTCAGTCGAATCGCCTTTTCGAAATGCTCTTTCGCAAGGTCCGGTTTTCCTCCGAGCATCACCGGTGTGGTTGCAAGAAGAGTTCCGAAATAGAGATGCGCGCCGGCATAATAATAAGACGGGTCGTGTTTCAAGACAAATTCCATCATGGCATTTACTTTTGGGAGATCTGCGAGCGCGCTGACATCGGTGAGCGTCAGATTGGTGTAGCTCCCCCAACCAAACGCCGTCCAGAACATCGCCGGGACGTCATCCTTGGAGAAGGATTTCATTGCCTCGGTAAAGCTCGCCATGTCCTTTTCAACAGCATCCTTGAACTGCTTGTTTTGTACCAAAGTTCTCATCCCATACTCTTTACCCCTGAGATAGAACTGCCGCGCACGGACGACATTCTCATCCTCGACAAATGCCAGGGAATACGAGCTGTAGCCCTGCGATGCCATGAGAAGAAGTTGCTCATTCTCAGGGTCTCCTTTGATCAGTGTCTCAACCAATTTGAGATTCGAGCCGAGGGCGTCTTTGGCAAGCGCGAGGTCTGATTCCTCGTTGAACGCTTCGAGCCCGTAATCGAGG
>JANONN010000402.1:0-2051 GCA_031420835.1 Ignavibacteriales bacterium
ATAGTATGGCACACCGCCGATGGATTGCGTCAGAACCCAATCCAGCAAACCACTGCCATACTGAGTTTCCCATGCCGGTCCGGCTAATACATCATTGCTGAAAGTTTGGATGATCGTAGGAGCTTGTGAATAGTTACGCGCAATCGGCAGCCCTTGATGTGGAGAGCCCAGTGTCACGATCCCCTTGAGCTGGACATTGAATGTGTTGTAAAGTGAAAAGAGCGTGGGATGTTCTGCGATTCTTGCCACCAGTCCGCCGAGCGAATGACCGATCACCATCCACCGTTGCGACTGCTGTGCCTGTGCTGCCTCCGCGCTATACGGTGTCGTCATCGAACTCAAACTCCCAAACTCAGGGACCGCTAGAACCCGATAGGAATTTAGGATCCCTTCATACACGAGACGATCTGGTGTGCCGCTGTTCCGCCAGGCAACATTCTCGTTGAGACTATACCCCGGAACGAAAATCCCGACTTTGGATTGCGCGTGGATCATGGGCGAAACAAAAGCTAATAGAATGATCGTTGAAATAAATCGTTTCATGATCGTATCTCCTTTCCGTCAAAAAGATGTGGAATGTTAGTACCGTTCAACGGAGATCTTTGTCCGTTGCTCGATCGTTGTCTCTCGCACCACCCACGTACCGGACGGACTTTCACCGTACCGATGGGTGACGACGACAGACGGAATAGGAAGATCGTTGACCACTTCGTGTTTGATCCGCTCTGCAAGCATTGGTCGGCCGCTTCGATCATACGACACGGAATGCACAATCTGCCCGCTTTCAAGATTGACCACTTCTTTCTTCAGCCCAATGGGGGATGCCGGATTCGTGATCGTCCGTTCCACAACGACTTCCTTGTTGTTCATCGCGCGGATCTGCGCGCCACTCCGTTCAAGCTGCTCCTTGATCGCAGTTGCGTTTTTGATTCCTGGATCCATTGCGGCTGCTTTTAGCAGTCCAGCAGATGGGTTCACTGGAAGCTGTGGAAACTGCTTTGAAAAAACAACGCTTCCATCCGCCGCGTAACCGGTGTATCTGTCATTGATAATTGTAAAGCGTGTGATCGGTTTTCTGGCAGGATCGGGCGGGTGAAGCCGATGTTTGATTCTTTGATACAGCTCCATCGGAATATTGATGTCGGAATTCCCCTCAAGATACTCAACTTCGAGTGAAGCTCTCCCGTTGTCGTGGATCCTCATTTTGCGTCGTGTGCGCTCGAAGTGCCGAAGCACTTCTGTACGTGTCCCCGTGGCGGAAAGTGACATCTCTCCGGCGCTGGATTCGGTCGGACTTGTCCCCTGGGGACTTGTGGTTATGGTTGTCTGGTCGTAGGAGATGACTATTGCGGCTACTAAGTGAGATTCTGACGGTTCCGTTTCCTCTGGTTTGAGGATCGGATCTTTCTCACAAGCTGTCAGCGAAACAAGAACGGCGATCAATGCGGAAAGACCAAACGTCCTCGCTTTTGTTTGTTTGTTTGTTTGTTTGTGGTTCGCATGGTAAATCCCCTTTCATGCATTGGTTGTTGGATGGTGAAAGTTTCTGCGGTGAGTTCCCTTTGTTACGGCGGCCGTGGCATCATCAGTCCCTCCTTTCTGACAATGAAGCTAAGGCGATTATAGCAACCTTTCGTAGAAAAGTCAAGTGGAAACGTAACTTACTGCGCGAAGCGATAGTTCTGTAGCTTGCTCATGGGTCTTCAGGAGGGAAAAAAAGCGGCAACAACCTATTTGCTTGCACTGAATGATGCCACTGTGCCGTTAGAACTGGAGATAGGGGTTGGAAAGAATTGCTGGAGGCGCATTGAAATCAATTTTGCATCAACCCCCGCCTTCGCATACACTACGGCGGGCAGGCATTCATCCGCTTTTGGTCTCACCTCCTCCGCACGAGAAGCGCAACACCCAACGCAACAAGAGCTAAAGGCCAGTAGGTGCGGAGAGCGTCCTCTACTTCGAACCATTCGAGATACTCCCACCACCAAAGCGTGCCGACAATGCCCGCCCCTATAAACAAGGCGGCGCCGATTAAAGCTCCTATTCTCGAT
>JANONN010000403.1:0-2955 GCA_031420835.1 Ignavibacteriales bacterium
GGGTTGGTGTCATGCGGGGATTTCAGAATTGAAACCACCACAATTACCAGTGCCGCCGCTAAGGAGACAAAGCCCCCTATCTTTAGTGGCTTCTCCTTGACATATCGAATTACGCCTCCAGATGCACGAATGACTGGTGAGGGTTTTTCGGTCAACAGCGGACCTTCCCACGGTGGCAAGGACTTGCGATCCACGATTGTGGAAAAACGCCGGGCGAGGGTGCGGTCAATCTCCTTTGGCTCTTCCGATAAGCGATGTTCAACGTCCGCAAAGAGCGCGCGCAGCTTTGTGGTTTCTTCTCGACAGAGTTGGCATGTTCGTAGATGAGCTTTGGCGCTTGCACGCAATTCGGGTGTGAGTCGATCCGGTCTATATAAGTACGTCTCGAGTTCGCTCTGGGAAGGATGAAGGTCTTTCATTTCACTCATACTATTTCATCGTTTGATGACGGTTGCAGAAAATGCTCAAAGATTTCTTGTGAACCATGTAGCAAGCATCTCGCGAGCGATACGCGCGAGATATTCAACCTTGGTGCGCCACGCTAACTCGTACTCCTCAATCGAGATATTCGCGTGTCATGTGAGATAATCGTAAAACGATGCTCGTAGCTCTCCATTTTCAACAATATCACCGACTAGATCCTCCAAAGTCGCGTTCAACATCCGCGCTTCCTCTTTTGTGATCTTGCCGGGGATCAAGTAGGTGGAGACGATTTTTTGCTGGATGCCTTTTTGAACATCATGCCTGAGAGCGGCGAGGTCGTGCGTTGTAAGGTCATCCAAGATCACCTCTTGTTGCGCTGACTCAGACTGTGCTCTCATTGTAGCAAAGTGATTCTTCAAAAGTTGGACTAATTCAAACAAGATAACCGATCGCTGATAGCGCGTTTGCCTGACTAAAAGTTGGTGTAATACAGAAAGGAGCTTCGGCACCGTGAAGGAACCATCAATCTGTACAAGAAGATTCCTCGTTAGCAGTTCGATGGGCAATGGCGGGCGCGCGTTGAGGCAGTCCACTCTCTTTGGCTCTATGACGTATCCACGGAAATCATCGGTTAGTTTCAACTTAGTCGAGCCCCGCAGGTTGTCTCTGAGGTTTCGATGGATTCTTGCACCCGCAGGATCTATCTGTGCGTGATTGCGCGCGACTTGCGCATTAGCGAAACGAATGATGAACGATTTGAAGGCAAGAAAGACTTCGTCCGGTGGAATCTCCGCCAACGGCACTCGTAGTGAGGATGCAAACTGAAGAAGCTCAAAGAACCGTCCTTCGCTGTCGCGTGCGAAGACATCGGCAACGCAGTCAAGCGCGAGGTCGGTTGCACTGACCCCGTGCGATTTACACAATTGAAGGAAAGAAGAACGAAAATGGAGGAAATAACTTTCTGCGAGGGAACGAGCATAGTAGACCAATGTAGCAAGCTCAGTCTGTGCAAAGGGCACATCGACCACTCTTATGAGTAAGTTTTTGAGTGTGACTCTCTGGTTTTTCAAACGGTCTCCCGGTAATCCGTTGTTCAATTGTAGCAACGCGTTCCCTGAGAGTCAAGAACGAAGAACACTGAGAGAGGCCATTGCAGGGAGCGGCTTTTTTGGTTATTATTCCTTTGTCGAAGAGGGAGAACCCGCAACTCCCAACTCAAACTTGAATCGTACAACTTGAAACCTGTAGCCTGTAACTTGAAACCTTCCTTATGACCATCCTCGGCATCGAAACATCTTGCGATGAGACTTCCGCCGCCGTCATAAAGAAGGGGCGGCTTCTATCGAACGTCACAAAGACGCAGCTCTTCCACTCCAAGTTTGGTGGTGTCGTGCCGGAGCTTGCATCGCGCGCGCATCTGAAGCTTATCATTCCGAACGTGGAGGAGGCGATAGCAAAGGCTGGAGTTTCGAAGGCTGATCTCGATGCGGTTGCGGCCGTGTATGGGCCGGGGCTTATCGGTTCGATTTTGGTGGGCCTCAGTTTCGGAAAAGCAATGGCGCTCGGATTGGGGGTCCCTTTTGTGGGCGTGGATCATATGGAAGCCCACGTGTTCTCTAATCTCATCGATGAACCTCAACCGGAATTCCCGTTTGTAAATCTCACCGTCTCCGGCGGTCACACGCAGTTGATCCTTGTGAAGAAGCCGTTTGAGTATCAGCTGCTCGGACAAACGAAGGACGATGCGGCAGGTGAAGCGTTCGATAAAGTTGCAAAGATGCTCGGCATTGGTTATCCCGGCGGACCGTTGGTTGATAAGTTGGCGGCGAGCGGAAATCCCAAGTTCGTTGATTTCCCGCGTCCCTATCTCGAAGATGGCTCATTCGAGTTCAGCTTCAGCGGGCTTAAAACTTCCGTGCTCTACTATCTGCGCAAGATGGGGTTTGCAGCCAATAACAATCCGGGCAATCCTGAAAATCCCACGGATCATGGTTCCGCGTTTGTTTCCGATGTGTGCGCGAGTTTTCAAAGCGCTGTCGTTGATGTGCTTGTTCACAAGGTGCTCTCCGCCGCGAAGAGATTCAATGTTCGCGATGTGGCAATCGCGGGAGGTGTGGCTGCAAACAGCGAGCTTCGAAAACGATTGGTGGCGCTCGAAGAGAGCGAAGGACTTCGCGTGTTCATCCCAAAGTTCGAATACTGTACCGACAATGGTGCGATGGTCGCGATGGTGGGATATATGAAAATGAAGGAAGGTCGAACTTCAACTCTCGAACTGACTGCCGAACCGAATCTTGCGTTCGGTGGAACTTGAAGCCGACGACGAAGAGACTGGCCGGAATTCACCAAATCAAGTCAACACCTGACTAACGTAATGACTGATCAGACCAAAGAGGCTCAGATGCTTCTCGAAGAGTGTCGCAGCAAGATTGACGCGATAGACGTTGAACTTGTGGATCTCCTCAACAGACGGGCACAATGCGCAGAGGAAATCGGCAAAGTGAAACTGAAATTGGCCATGTCGGCCTACTC
>JANONN010000404.1:0-1776 GCA_031420835.1 Ignavibacteriales bacterium
ATTTCATAACGATCCCCGATAAGTTGGAAGCATCCTATGACCGCCGCACCGCTGTCATGGGAGCTGCACTTACATTCGTGCTGACGACCCCCGCTCCTTATGTTCTGATGTTAGGAATTCTCACCCAGCTCATCTTTGGACTAAGCCTGGAGATGAGTGTTATTCTCTCGACGTTCGTTGCGATCATCTACCTTCTTCAAGGCGGATTCCGATCCGGGGTCTGGGCGAATGTGTTTCAATTCGTACTGATGTTTGCCGGATTCGCAATCATGTTGCCGTTTGCGATTGACAAGTTTGGTGGATTGGATTTTCTGGAAGCCAATCTTCCGCCGCTTCATCTGACGTTGCACGGTGGGAACACCGGGCAGTACATTCTCGTGTGGTTCTTCATTGCATTGTGGACGCTCGTTGATCCGGTGTTCCACCAACGATGTTATGCGGCAAAGGATGGCGCGACAGCGCAACGGGGCATTCTCGTGTCCATCGTATTCTGGTTTCTGTTTGATGCACTGACAAGCACGGCGGGACTCTACGCACGAGCCGCGCTACCAACGTTGACCGAGCCAATGTTCGCATACCCCATGCTCGCCGAAGTGACCCTCCCTTCTGTGGCAAAGGGGATTTTCTATGTGGGGATGCTCGCGACGATCATGTCAACGCTGAGCAGTCTCGCATTCATCTCAGCGACAACGATTGGAAAAGACATTGTGGGTCGACTTCGGCGAGACTTCGACGAGACTTCGACGAGCTCAGTCGAGTCGCTCAGTCGAGTCGCTCAGTCGAGCCGTCTCGCGGGTGACGACCGACTGGTGAAACGGTGGACGCGCTACGGTCTCCTCATGACGGCGGGAGTATCAATCCTTCTCGCGCTTCTGATTCCTTCGGTGGTGAATCTTTGGTACACGATCGGAACGTGCACTATTCCGGGATTGCTTGTACCGTTGATGGCAAGCTATTTTGATTCGCTACGCATCCCGGCCCGTTTTGCGTTTCTTGCGATGGTGCTTGGGTGGGGAATCTCAACGGCAAGTCTGATGTGGGGAGTAGTCGCGGGTGGGGTGGGACAACCGGAGTATTGGTTCGGAATCGAGCCGATGTATCCGGGGCTTGCGGCTTCATTGATCACGTGGGGGATCGGGCGGACAATGAACAATGAAACATGAAAACATGAAAACATGGAAACATGAAACATGTCCTCAGTTCAGCGCAGCGCTGCTTCACTCTTCCGCAAACTTCTTGATCGCGTCGAACCACTTCACGATCGCCTTCGCTTTGTTCTTCCCAAAAGAAAACCAGTGCCACGCAGTCTCTGGCGAAGGGGTGTCGACAAGAGGGATTCTTAAGACTGGGTTCCCCTTGAATTCACTGACTTCGGGTTGTGCTCCTTGTTGTTCGCTCATGAGTATTCTCCTTTTGGTTGAGGGTTGAAGGTTTTTTAGGTCGAGCAAGTGGAAAAGACCGTTTAATGCGCTTCGTCTATCATCGTGGCATGCCAGCTAGTGTGTTTCATCCAATTCACTCCCGATCAGCGTCCACTCCTCCAATGATTCGTTCAGTACTTTGTTGAGCATCCTATACTTCGCTGTGGTCGCCTTTGCTTTCAACGGATATTTTATGAACTCTTCACTCATCATCATCTTTTCCAATGCAGTCTTCTCTTTTTCAAACGTCGCGATCTTCTCCTCAACTACTTCCAGTCGCTGCTTCAACTGATGTTGGTTCTTCGCAAGCTTCTTCTTTTTAGCTTGGGTCGAACCATTCCTGTTCATCGCGGCG
>JANONN010000405.1:0-9035 GCA_031420835.1 Ignavibacteriales bacterium
TCTTCAACCATCTTCCCGATCTTGTTGGATTCGTCGAGCGACGTGCCGGGCATTGTCAATACACTGATGGTGAGCGAGCCTTCGTTGAACTCCGGCAAAAAGGCGCGACCCATGAACGGGAGAATTCCGACGGCGAGAAAAAGCGCAACGACCGCTCCGAGAAGCACCGTCTTCGGTCTGGCAAGGACGATATCCAGCGTCTTCCCATAAGCCATTTTAAGACGATGAACGGCGAAGCTATCGCCTTCTTTTTGCATAAACTTCGCCTTTGGTAAAAGATACGCACAGAGCGCCGGTGTAACGGTCAGGGCAACAAGAAGCGAGGCGGCAATGGATGCAATGTAGGCGATACCAAGCGGTTGAAGAAGCCTTCCTTCCACACCGCTCAAGAAGAACAATGGGAGAAAGACGACGATGATGATGAGCGTCGCATTGACTATCGATGAGCGGATTTCGCGTGACGCATCGAAGATGACATCAAGATGCGGTCGACGCTCCGATTCCGGCAGGTGTGCGTTCTCCTTCAAGCGTCGGAAGACGTTTTCAACATCAATAATGGCGTCGTCCACAATGACGCCGACAGCAATTGCCATTCCGCCGAGTGTCATCGTGTTTATAGTGATATCAAAGAACTTCATCACGAAAATTGCAGCGATAAGTGAAAGCGGCATTGCAGTCAAAGAAATGAATGTCGTGCGGATGTTGCCAAGAAAGAGGATGAGGACGATGACAACGAGGATCGCCCCATCCCGCAGCGCAGTCTGGATGTTATTGATGGCGACCTGAATAAAGTCAGCCTGTCGGAAGATATGAGTGTTGATGATCATTCCTTCCGGGAGTGTTTGCTGAATGTCTGCAAGCGTCTTGTCCATTCGCTGAGTAAGGTCGAGCGTATTTGCGCCCGGTTGTTTCTGGATGGACACCACGACGGCAGGCTTGGCATTGACTGAGGCATCGCCGATCTTGGTGGCAGCATCGATCTTCACTTCAGCCACATCCCGCACAAGCACAGGAACGTTTGCGCGGACGGCGACAACTGTATTACCGATGTCATCCACAGTGTACACACGCCCGATACCGCGAATCATGTACTCCTGCCCCTTTTCCATAAACACGCCGCCAGAAGAATTCTGATTTGATTTCTCAACGGCAGCGAGTACATCCTGTAATGTCGCACCGTAGGCAAGGAGCTTATCGGGATCAACAAGCACTTGATACTGCTTCTTCCCGCCGCCGATAGGAATGACCTGAGAGACGCCGGGTACGGCAAGAAGTCGCTTGCGAATCGTCCAATCAGCGACGGATCGAACATCGAGTTCGGAGTGGCTCTCACTCGAAATACTCACGAGCATTATTTCACCCATAATGGACGAGATCGGCGCAAGGACGGGTGCAGCGACCCCTTTCGGCAGTTGAGCTGAGACGAGTTGAAGTTTTTCGTTTACAATTTGACGTGCGATGAAGATATCGGTCCCCCAATCGAATTCTACCCACACGATCGAAATACCCATAGCCGTGGACGAGCGGACACGCCTGACACCCGTGGCGCCATTTACGGCTGATTCGATCTGCAATGTCACCAGCGTTTCGACTTCTTCCGGCGCCATGCCGTGTGCTTCGGTGAGCACAACGACCGTAGGCGCCGTGAGATCGGGGAAGACATCGACAGGAATTTGTGTGACGATAATAATTCCAATGAGAAGGAGTGCCGCTGCCGTAATGACAACGAGTAACCGGTTCGTGAGCGAAGCTTTGATGATTCTATCGAGCATGGGGTTTTCCTTTAATGGTCGTGTCCGTGGGCAGGAAGCTGAGTGGAAAGCGATGCGAGCCGGACTTGATACGCACCGACGGTGACAACACGTTCACCTTCGGAGAGTCCCTTGAGAATCCCCACATATCCTTGGTCCCGGCCATCCACTTCCACGTCCCGTTTGGCGAACGATTCACCGGAGACGTGAACATACACGCTGTACTTCCCTTCTTCTTCAATCAGCGCGGATTCAGGAATGGCGAGTAAGGAAATTCCTTTCCCAGTGCTGATGTAAACTTCAGCAAACATCCCGATGCGTAGTTTGCCATCTGGATTCGTCATTTCAAAAATAACTGGGATCGTTCTGCTCTTCTCGTCCACGGCGCTTCCGAATGAAACAAGACGCCCATTGCGCTCGTGCAGTTGAAACATCTTCTCAAAGCCGGGTACACGGAAACTTGCCCGCGTGGGGTTGTTGAGTTTTCCAACTTCTGTGACAGGCACGTTCGCCTTGATCCATACCGATGAAGTGTTGATGATGCGGAACAATGGGTCGCCCGCTTTCACCTGTCTGCCAGGCACAATAAAGGTTTCAACGACAGTGCCTGCAAGGGGGGAACGGAGCGTGAAGTCGTATCTTCCTTCTGTACGCTTTGAAGTCGAAGATTCTGTCCCGGACGTTACAGACTTCCTCATTGTCTGATAGCTGGCCTCCGCACGCTTGAAGGCGACTTCTGCTTCCTGTAAGGACTTTTCTGAAATCGCCTGCTTGAGAAAGAGTCGCTTGGCACGCTCGTACTCTTTTTCAGCGAGGGTGCGCTCGGTTTCTGCTTCCACATAGCGTGACGCGAAGTTTGTTTCACCACCCGGCGTCTCTGCCGAAGGCGATAACGTTGCAAGCATCCAACCGGCTGAGACTCTCGCCCCGACAACAGGCATCTGCTCGTTTAGTTCGAGATCTATTGTTCCGGTAAATGGTGCAGAGACGATGACTTCGGATTTGAGCTTGGGGATAATGTCGCCCGATGCACGCACAGAGCCACTAAGTGGTTTCCGTACGGCTGGGATCGTTCGGAAGTCAATCTTCCACTGCTGTTCCTTCAAAAAAGAAATAAGCTGTTCAGCGCTCTTTTGTTCCTCTTCCTTCGGTATGGCGTCACGGTTCGCATACACGGTAAGATTACCGACGATAATCGTCTCCCGCTCCTTGCCGCTGACAGTCAGTGAAACGTGGTATGTTCCCGCTTGCTGAAAGGTTATAGACGGACGGAAAATTCCCGGCGAGGTTGGCTTCTCTGCCGTTGCCGTGACCTGTTCACCCGATTGCGGCTCAAATATCAACTGCACGGTACCTTCCTTGACAGGCTTGAAATTATCAAGCCACGTCAGATGAACGGCAAAGCGAGCCTCTTCGCCCACGACGAGCGCAGGGTATTCCATAAAGAGTTCCGTTTTTTCAGTCCAAAGCGTTACGGAACCCCCGTTACTGCTTGTGCTTGCTTGATCTTGCTTTTCGTTGCAGCCAACGAGAAGAGTAAAAGCTGTAAAAAGTACCATCAATGCGCGTATCATTTATCTACATCCTTTCTATTGAAAAGATAACCACCGACCACTGTATCAAGAGTGAAGAGTGATTTGTTGTACTCGGCTAACGTTTCTATACTGAGCGTTTCGCCCTCGCTGTATGCGCGTGCCGCATCGAGAAGCTCGATGAGCGAAAGCTTTCCCTCGTTGTAAGTGAACATCGCTATTTCAAGCAGCGTTGACGTTTGGGGCGCAGCCTGAATGTCCTTCCATCGAGACCACAACGCTTCCGCGGAACGGTAAGCCGAGTGCACCTCGAGCAAGACTCTTCTACGAGCAATGGCTGATGATACTTCGTTCTCGAGATGAAGAGCTTCGGCGATCTGGACGTTTCCGCCGTTCAAGCTGAAAATAGGTATCGAAAGAGACCCGCCGAACACATAGCCTTTTGAGCCGTCTCTTTGTTGCTTGTATCCGCCTTCAAGGAAAAGCGCTGGGAAACGATCCCTTTGCGCGGCGCTTAAACGGCTTCTTGCCGCTTCAACGGATATTGCTACCGCGCGGAGATCGGTGCGATGCAAGAGTGCAAGCGACTCAGCTTCCGAAATCGTTACGAGAAAAGGCTGAGCTTGAAGCGAATCCGAGAGTAAGAGATTCGCAAAGTCACCTTCCGCCCACTGCGTGTTCGGATGTATTTCCGTCAGAAATTCCCTTCGCTTAGTTTGTAAGTCCGTCACAACGTTTGAAAACTCCTTTTGATACTTTGCAAGCTCCACAGAAAACCGTTGAAGCTCGAACCACGAGAGAGCGCCTTCTTCTTTCCGTGCCTTTGCTGCATTGTAAGCACGCTGAACAGCTTGAGCCGTTGCCTCTATGGTCTTAAGTTTCTGTTGGAAGAAAAGGAGATCGGCATATTTCGACTTCAACTGTTGAACCAGCACAAGCTCTTGGTGCTGGAGTTGCAACTCAGCCGCTTCGCTTTCCGCCGATGCCGCACTCCACTTCAAAAACGGTTGACCCAGAACATCAATCTGTTGACGAATGGAGATTGTCAGTTCATTGTATGTCGGCACTCCACGAGAAAGATCTTCACGGTACACGTTCACCGTCGGATTTGGGAACGCGCTCAAGGAAGCAGCTTCACCTTTCTTGAGTTGTGCCGCGAGGAACGCTCGCTTAAGCTCCAGACTGTTTTGTTTGAATAACCGAACAGCATCGTCCAGAGAAATGATTTGCTGCGCGAAAACGAACGTGCTGTAAAATAAAGTGATCCCAAGAGACCACATCAATGTCCTGAAAGAAAACATTTATGCTCCGAAGAAATTGAAAATGAATATCCTAATGGGTAGGATAGATAGACAAATAGTGTAAAAAGTTATCCGAGAAAAAAGGCTGTTATGCCAAAGGCGGGGAGCGTCCTAAGCGGACAGATGGTACGTTTCCAAGTGCAGACGGTGGTGCGTGGTCGGGGAGAATTGAAAGAGAGTGAATCGGACTGTTATGCTCTTGAGTTCCATTCAAGATACCATGATCGGGAAACGACCGGTAAGGCAAGTAGTGCCCTGGGGTCTTGTTGGGGCTGACTAAGGCCGAGAGCTGGACCGATGCAACGGAGTGTTGGTGTCCAGCCTGGTCTTGTGGCTCCAGGGTCGGTACGTTGACACCTTCCGTTTGGCCACCGTGGCCATGTACGATGAATGAATGCAGATGACCCTCTTCCACAGCATGTTCATGGAAGAGAGATTGATGAAGGTGGATGCCTGAACCAAAAACCAAAGCAAAGAGGTGGCTTAAGGCAAAGCCTCCTCTTAGAAGATGAAGCAATATGCTTGACTGTCGGTAGAGCATTTGAGTGATAATGTATCCAAAAGTCTGAGATAATCCAAACGGATCAATTCAGTGCGGCGGTGCGCATTTGCGCCTAACGTATGGCAAAACAACGCAGCGCTTTTGCGAACTATCAAATAACAAATCCTTTTGTGAGCAAAAGCGTTGAGCGACCACTATAATCTTTTTCTACCAAAAAGGGAGCGTCGTTGTTGGGCGTGTTAGCTGCAGCCGCTTGCTGATCTCTGACAACTTCAGGCGGACTCGTTCGGTGTCGATTTTTCAACTTTTTCAACTTCAACCTTGCCATATTTCCACATCCAAAAAATAATTATAAGGGATACGGCGAGAAGCCTAATCAAGTCTGTTGCGCCAGAGCCGACGCCGACGGCTAACAACAAATGTCGGGAAAAAAAGAGAAACAGACCCAGAACAATAACGGCCGACATATAAAAGAACCAGGATTGCCTACCGACGCTTACAACACGCAGAAGTGTTCCGCAATTTTGGCACTTGAAATAGCCTTGTATGGATTTAGAAATTGTAACGCCCTGTAAAGAAAAGGCATTTCGCAGGAACGAAGATGCCGTCTGGTTACACGATGGACAATTCATATATCCTCCTTTTAGTTTAGTAATATAAGCAAGCGGTTGCGGCTAACCAACGAAATAATGAACACTCATAGAGAAAAGGTGAGCAAATAAGAGGTGCGGTCGGCTTGGTCTGATGTTGGCTGCGGAAAGTGAAATCTTCAGCGGGGACGGGACTCCTGACGATCCCCCGGTTTCTCGTATCGTTTCCGAATCTCACCAATTGAATCGCCGCCGTACTTCTCAAGAAATGCATTGGCGAGAACGGGAGCAATGACAGCTTCCGCTATGACGGAACAGGCGGGAACGGCACAAACATCTGAGCGCTCATACCGGGCTGGAGTTGGTTTGCCTGTTTGAAGGTCAACCGAACTTAGTGGATGAGCAAGAGTGGAGATGGGCTTCATTGCGGCATGAAGAACGATCATCTCTCCATTGGTTACCCCTCCTTCAAGTCCTCCTGCACGATTGCTCGCTCGACCGATCACTCCACTCTTCACAGTGAAAGGATCGTGAACTTCAGAGCCGAACTTCTGCGCGTTCGCAAATCCCGATCCAATCTCGACTCCTTTGACGGCGTGAATGGACATCACGGCCTGAGCTAACTGCCCGTCCAGTTTGCGGTCGTATTGCACGTAGCTTCCGAAACCAATAGGCGCACCCGTCACGATAACTTCGAACACGCCCCCTATTGTATCGCCTAACTTCTTCGTCTTTCGAATTTCCGCAATCGCTCTCTCACTCACCCTCTTATCGAGCATCCGAACCTGAGACTTGTCCGCTTCTTCCGTGACTTTATAGCCCCCGCAAGCGGCTGTTGTCAGACGACGAATGAGACGATCCACTTGAGCTCTTTCCTTGATCGAGACTCGCCCAATCGAAATCACATGGCTTCCGATAAAGATTCCAGCATCCTCCAAGAACTTTCGGATGATCGTACAACATGCCACGCGCATCGCTGTTTCGCGAGCACTCGCCCTTTCGATCACGTTTCGCAGATCATCATGCCCGTATTTCACTGAGCCAACATAGTCGGCGTGACCCGGTCGCGGAATTGTTATTCGCTCGATCCCCTTGCCCGTCCCCTCGACTGCCATTCGCTCGATCCAATTCTTGTGATCTTTGTTCTCGATCATGAGAGCGATGGGAGAGCCGAGCGTCTTTCCAAAGCGAACGCCCGAGAGTATCTCGACCGAATCGGACTCGATACGCATTCGTCCCCCTCGGCCGTATCCTTGCTGCCTTCGCCAGAGTTGGTGATTGATGTATTTCGCGGAGATCTCAACTCCGGCAGGCATTCCTTCGACAATCCCGATGAGTGTCTTTCCGTGCGATTCGCCTGCAGTGATGTATCGGATCACATGATTCCTTTCTTTATGCGGATCAAGAAAGCAAAAATTAGGACTACTTTCAAATGGAGAAAAAAAAGCGCAGCGGTAATCCGTTGCGCCTTTTCCAATGACCACGTAAAATGTTTCTTATCCCGGAATCTCGATGGCAACGTAGCGAGTATTCTTGTCCGCGCCCTTCACGCGCAACAGGAGCGCGTCGCCAGCTTTCTTTGATTTGATGAGCTCTTCAAGCTGGTTGGCCGACTTTACAGGCTCATCCCCGACATTCATAATGACGTCTCTTGCTCCGAGTCCTCGTTGCGCTGCCTCGCTGAATTGATCAACCGATTCCACAACGACACCATAGTCTACAGCGTAATCCTTCTTTGTGCGATCATCAAGATTTCGGACGGTTAGACCGATGTTGCCGATCTTCACCCGCCGGGCCGAAGTTGTCTCTTTTCTGGAATCGCCCTTTTTATCGTCTCTAGAGTCACGGGCCGAAATGACGGTTTCTTCATCACGGGCACGGAGTGTAACTTTGATCTCCATCCGTTTCTTATTCCGCAGAATGTTCAGCATCACGCCTTCACCAGGGTACTTACTCGCAACGAGTGTCTGAAGTTGATTGGAAGTGTTCACTTCTTTTCCATCAACCGTCAGGATTATGTCGCCCGGCTTCACGCCCGATGCTTCACCTGCTCCTCCCGAAGTGACTTCCTGCACGAACACTCCTTGTGGCTTCTCAAGTCCGTTCGCCTTTGCCATCACGGCATCCACGGTTTGGATTCGCACGCCGATATATCCACGACGCACGCTGCCATACTTGATGATATCACCGCCAACCTTTTTTGCAAGATTGATGGGAATGGCAAAGCTGTAGCCTTGGTATCGTTGATTGGTCGTGGCGATGGCGGTGTTGATTCCGATAACGTCTCCGTTGATATTTACAAGAGCGCCACCGCTGTTCCCGGGATTGACCGCAGCATCTGTCTGGATAAAGTTCTCGATCCCGTAACCGCTCCGTTCTTCAAGATCAATGATTCCAAGTTGCCGACCTAACGCGCTGACAATCCCTTGTGTCATTGTTGATGTCAACCCCAATGGATTCCCGAACGCAAACACCATATGACCCACTTCGACCTCATCCGAGTTGCCCAATCTTGGCACGGGCAGACCGCTTGCATCAATCTTGATGACCGCCAAATCCGTGTATCGATCTGTTCCGACGAGCTTCGCTTTGAATTTCCGGCTGTCGTTCAAGGTCACTTCAATCCCATCACGTGCCGCATCCTGGACGACATGGTTGTTTGTCAGAAGGAATCCATCCTCCGTAAGAATGACACCTGACCCTGCGCCAAGCGATGGACCACGCCTCGGCTGCTCGAACCGGAAGTCGGGACCGAAGAAATGGAAGAACCGGTCGCTCTGATCTTCTTCCGGTTTCTTCTCTCCATCTGATTTCACCGTTATGTACACGACGGTGGGTGTAACATCTTTTGCGACAGTACGAAACGCTTCGTTCAGCGCCTGAAGTGCCGGGTTCCCCTTCGGAGCGGGTGACTGTGCACCCAACTTGACCTGTGGATCGGCAAAGCTCACATCCACTCCCTTGAAGCTCGACACGAGCACAACGCCAAACACAATGCCAAGCGCGATGAGGAAGACGGCGGTAATAATTGACTTCGATGACATGGTTCTCTCCTTTTTTATTCCTTTTTGCATAACTGCTCAGCAAAGGGTGTTGCCTTGCCAAAGCACTTACAGGTCGCTCCGATGGAGCTCTACTTATTTTGGTACGCTTTTTCTATAGACAGTTCGTCCCTACCGGGACTTTTCACTTCATTCGATGATGGGAAAAGTCCCGTGGGGACGTTCTGTTTGTAGATTTTAACAAAAGAAACCATTCAAGCTCCGATAGGAGCGGCCTGTTTATTTGCCACGTAATTGACACATTCATAGCGCTGAGTAGTTACCCGTAGACTCACTTCACACCGTTTCTGAAATTCC
>JANONN010000406.1:0-2201 GCA_031420835.1 Ignavibacteriales bacterium
AATCCCAATTCCTTTCCCGTTCGATCAACAATCATCATCCTCGCTCCCGCGAGTCCAATACCCGTTTGGTAGGCAAGCACGCCGTTCTGCGAAGCGGAGAAGACCGCTAAGTTGAATCCGGGGTCGTTAATAGCTTCTTCCGCCACCGTGAATGGGTCGCCCGAAAGTTCAAGACTGGCTTCGTCAAATGCTTGAGCGAGCAGCGTTGTGCCGCGCATGAAAAGAAGATATCCAGAAGCATACATCGCGTTGGCCGAGGTATTCGTGAGCATCTTGTTCGTCTTGAAATCCAGTGAAGCCACAAACAGTGCATCGCCCTCGGCTTCCGCTCCAAACGAAGCTGTGCGAGAAAAGTAGAGAAAATGCTTACCATCCGGTAGAAAGTGAGGCCAGCGGTGTGTCGATTCTTTTCGCGTCGTGTCGATCTTCGTGACGACCGTTGGAGTTCCCCCCGCAGATGACACGGCAAAAATTGGTCCAACAACTAGGGGGTTAAAAAGAATCGTACCGTCCTCGCTCCACGTTCCGCCACGACCATTAATCGCGTCGCAAATCGTCACCGGCGGACTCCCTGCGACATCAACTTTTCTCAACTTCCCTGCCGAGAAAAAGCCGAGAAATTTACTATCCGGCGACCAGAATGGATAATAGGCGCCTTCGGTACCGGGCAACGGTTTTGAACTCGTTGCATCGAGTGGACGGACGTACAGCATCGTTCTTCCTTCTTGTGTTACTGCCGCGAACGCAAGCATTCGGCCGTTTGGAGAGACTACCACGGGACCCGCGTTAAATCCGTATGAGTGGAAATTTGTTTTCTCCGGTGCGGGAATCAGCGCGCGAACAGTGAACGATTCATTGGAAGAATTACGCAGGCTCAACATGAGCACAAGCGCTAACGCGAGCAGTGAAGCCGCAGCGACAGTCCAGGGCACAAATCGTTGGAATCGGAAAGTTTTTTGAGGTTGTGAAATTTCAGTAGAAGTCGAGTCAGGCTGTGCGTACACCGGGCGAGCCGTAGTAACGCGGCTCAGTCGTGCTTTACTCGACTCTCGTTTGCAATGGCGCAGATCCTTCGCGACTTCCGCGACAGATTGGGTTCTCTCCGAAAGCTCTTTCACTAAGCATTCGAGCACAATTGAATCAAGCTCCGGTGCGATATCCGCCTTCACTGCTGACATCGGCTCCGGGTCAACATTCACAATCTCATAGTTGATCGCCGTTTCATGCACGCCTTTGAACGGCGAATGGCCTGCGAACAACTCGAACAGAAGAACACCCAGCGAGAAAATATCGGACCGATGGTCGCTCTCCAATCCTTGCACCTGTTCCGGCGACATGTAGCCGGTTGTTCCTACTGTACTGCCAGCTTTGGTGAGGCGCGACGCACTCTTGAGCTTTGCTAAACCAAAATCCATGATCCTGACTCTACCGTCCTTCTGGATCATGATATTTTCAGGCTTGATATCCCGATGGACAATCCCCAGCGCATGAGCAGCGGAGATACCTGTGGCAATCTGGACTGCCACGTCCAGCAGGCGGTCTACTCCCAGCTTCCCCTCCTGCAGTACGGCACCGAGCGTCTTGCCGTCGACCCGCTCACTGACGATGAAGGCGGTGCCGTCCTTCTCATCGAACTCGTGGATCGTGACTACATTGGGATGATTCAACGACGAGGCAAGCCGCGCCTCCTGAAAGAATCTTGTGCGCTCGTCTTCTGAAGCAGTGAAAATGGAGGGGAAGACTTTAATGGCGACAAGGCGACCAAGCTTGAGGTCTTCGGCTTGATACACCACACCCATTCCGCCTTCGCCTAGCTTGGACGTTATTCTATAGTGAGATAGAGTTGTTCCTATCATCGCTGACCATGGGGGACTTCTCGGACGCGTCTCTCTTACCGCCGGAGGTGCCTAAATAAATTCAAAATGGGAGAGGAAAACTAATTGGTAGGAGAATATAGCAAGGATGAGGAGAAGAATCAACTGTCGATGCGGCCGGAAAAAGGGAAACCCCGCCCCCACACCGGAAGCGGGATTCTCCTTCCCTAACCGCCACTCACAAATACGACATGCGACTTACATTTACATCCACCGATCTCTTAATAGTCAAGTTCTGTGCCATGAATAAATCTTGCAGGGTCGGCAAGTTTTGTCGATTATCGTTCGTAGGGGGAGGATGAAAATCTACCGAAGGTAACAACTTCT
>JANONN010000407.1:0-12999 GCA_031420835.1 Ignavibacteriales bacterium
TCTCTTCCTAAGAGAGGGATTTAGGGTGAGTTCGGACTTTTTACACAGCCTGCATGGCTTCGCCATCCTTTTGACCAATTGACCAATTCTTTTTTCCCGTCTCGGAAACTCGAGAATACCAAGCCCTGAACGAGCTAATGAAATTTCGATTGAGATGCAAGCACACCTTCTGGGCAACCTTGTCAAGGTATCTGCGAACTGCCAAGAGGAACCTTGACAAGGTTGTATATTCCGAGCGCTCATTGAAATTCTCTCAACCGTTGGTTAGATTGTCTCCATGCGAATCGCTTCTCTGTCAGTCGCTCTAGCTCTTTTTGCTTCCATAACTACGCTCGTGGCCCAAACGAACGGAATTTACAATTTCCTCAGGCTCGACGTGAGCGCACGGGCGGCAGCGTTAAACGGGAGCTTCGTTGCAATGACAGACGACCCGAACGTTCTCTTCTACAACCCCGCCGCTCTCACAACGATCACGGTCCCCAGAGCTTCAGCGAACTACTTAAATCATCTGTTGGATGTGAACGCAGGGAGTATTTCGTACGGACAACATCTCGAAGGAATCGGATCGATTGGGGCGGGCGTGACATTCGTGAACTACGGCTCGATAACAGAAACCGATGAATCAATGAATATCCTCGGCTCGTTCGGCGCAAATGAGTTTGCCGTTCTTCTCGGATGGGGAGTTCCATTAGATGACGAAACGAATGTCGGCATTAGCCTGAAAGGGATCTATTCGTCTATTGCGACGTATCGCTCCACTGCGGCGGCCATCGATCTCGGCATCCTTCACCAAATCCCTTCTGAGAACATCACCATTGGCGCAAGCCTCCTCTCCATCGGTCGTCAGTTTACGACGTACAACCGCACACGCGAATCTTTACCGTTAGACCTTAAGGTTGGAATCACGAAGCGCCCCGAGCACCTTCCGGCTGTGTTGAGTCTGAACTTCCACAAACTCAACGATCCACAAAAGTCGTTGCTTGAACGATTCGAGAATTTTACCTTCGGCGCGGAGTTCTTGATGAGTGAATCGGTGAGGTTCCGTGTAGGATTTAACAACAAGCAGAGGAAGGAATTGAAAATCGGAACCGGACCAGGGCTGGCGGGCTTCTCGCTGGGCGGTGGAATCATCTACGAGGAATATTTGATCGACTATGCCTTCAACTCCTATGGAAAGATCGGCGGCCTGCACAGAATTTCCATCGGCATGAGCTTTTAACCTACCCCTATCATCCCCTCCAGCAGTTTCTCCGTCACATAAAATAGAAACATCCCGAAGAAGACAACAAATGGCGGCAACCTACTTTCGGACTTATTGATTTCCGGAATAAGGTCACTCGCCCCCACGTACGCAGCCGCTCCTGCAGAAAACGCAAATGCCACCCCTGTCAGATACACATCCACCTTACTGAAGAAAAAGACCGTGCACACACCGAGCATCGTTGCAGCGCCGATACCGATCGTCGCAAACAGAACGGTGCGTCGGCTGTGCCCCGCAGAGAGCATGATGGAACCGATCGTAAGTCCTTCAGGCAATTTGTGAAGAAGAACGGCAACGAACATCAACACACCCAAGAAGTAATCGAACTGCATTCCCACCGAGATCGAGAACCCATCGAAGAATGCATGGATGAGGAGTCCGACAAATGCAGAGAGACTTGCGACCCGTGAGACCATCACATCGGTATGAATCTCTTCACCGAAGTGGAGATGACCCACCACCGTGTGCTCAAAGAAATGGATTGCAGCGAATCCGATCAAGATATACACCGCTGCCGTCTCTCCGAGCGCAGCTATGCTTGCCGGGATGAGCTTTATGAAGACCAGCGCTAATATAAATCCAGCGCCAAGCGCGAGCAAAACCTCTTGAAGCCGCTTTGGCCAAGAACGACGGGAGACGATGATCACGCCGCCGAGGATTTCAGCGAGCGCTGCGACGAGGCCAAAGAGGAGAATGTTGACGATCATTACCGTGTGTAGGGTGTGGAAAGATAACGGCGAGCATCTGCGTGAGAGTTTTCAAACTGCTTCATGCGCAATACTTTTTGATACTGATTGACGGCAAGTTGCCTTTTCTTTTGGATGTCGTAGATCATTCCAATCTGAAGATTTGCCATTGACATGAACCCCGATGGCCCTTCTGTGTCCACCGTGCGTGAAAGCTCATCGCATTTCATGAAGTTCTTCAGAGCCTCGTCAAAGGTCCCAGCGATGAAATGGAACTTGCCAAGATAGTAGTACGCTTCTCGGGCATCGTACGCATCATACCCCGTCTGCTTTGCCGTATAGCGACGTTCCACTTCAAGAAAAATACGGTAGGCATCTGACCACTGTCCTAAGCTCACGTAGCAGCGACCAACATAGCGATGAAAGAGCGGATTGCGTGGATAGCGGGCGTGGAGACTCTGTGCAATCGTGATTGCCTGAAAATAATCCTTCTCATACAAGAAGTAGCTTTGCAGGAGAAAGTATGCTGCCTCCGTTCTGGCGTATTTAGAATTCTGAGCAGAGAGCTTCAGTTGCTCCATTCCCTTCTTCTTGTCTCCTTTGGGGAAGAAGAGCATGAACGGTTTGACGAAGGGATAGTCTTTGGGCACGATTTCTGCGTAATAGTTGTAGATACCGATCCCAAGCAGGACATCGTAGTTGTTTGGGTCAAGCTCGTACGCCTTCTGGACAATCGGCAGAGCCACAATGCCATCTTTCGCCGCCGCAAGCCACTTTCCGCGATTCGCTCGAAGTCTCCCGCGAAATCCCACAGCCCCACCTTTGAAGAACAGAGCCGTAATATCCTTTGAATTCTTGTCGAGGCGCTCGTCGCACTTGTTGATCACAACATCAAGAAGATCGTGGAATCGATCGTCTTTCGATTCATCCGAGAAGTTGCCAAGAATCCTCCACCACTGCGTCATCGCCCGAAAGAAATATCCCACCGGATGCCCCGGGCGAAGTGCTACCACTGCATCAAACTCTTGATCGGCCTTTTCGAACTCCAAATTGTAGATATGGTCAACCCCCTTCTGGATTCGTTGTTCGATTGAAGGGTCGAGAATCCACTGAGCATTGGTTTCATTCGACACGAAGAATACACAGATCACAAGAAAGAGACAACAACGACGCAACGGAAACCCCATGGGTAAAGGCGAAGTGGTGGGAGTGCGTGATTGGAGTGAAAAGAAAACGATTAAAGTCTTTCTGCTAAGTAGAGCTTGAGTTGTGATGCAGCAACGCGATCTTGCCTCATGGAGTCGCGTTCGCGGACGGTCACCGTTTGATCTTCCAGCGTTTGCGAATCAACGGTAATGCAGAATGGCGTTCCCACTTCGTCCTGGCGCCGATACCGTCGTCCGACAGCCCCACTGTCGTCGTGGAACACCCTGAAATGTGGGCGAAGATCTTTCTCGATATTGTGCGACACTTCGGGCATTCCGTCGCGATTTACGAGCGGAAAGATGGCGACTTTCACAGGTGCGATCTTAGGATGAAGTTTCAACACTACCCGCGTTTCCATCGCACCATCAGTGGTCGGCGCCTCTTCTTCTGCATACGCATCAACCAAAAACGACATGAAGGACCTACTCGCTCCCGCCGATGTTTCGATGACAAAAGGAATGAACTTCTCCTTGGTCTCCTCGTCGAAGTAGCGAAATGTTTTTCCGGAAAACTCTTCATGCCTTGAGAGATCGTAGTCGGTTCGATTGTGCACACCCTCGATTTCCCCCCAGCCAAACGGGAACTCATACTCAATGTCGTACGCGTTCTTGGCGTAGTGGGCAAGCTTCTCTTTCGGATGCTGATGCCAACGAAGTTTTCCCTGCGTCATCCCAAGTTCGGCGAACCATTTCATTCTCTCCGAACGCCAGTACTCAAACCACCCGTCATCAGTGCCGGGCTTGACGAAAAACTGCATTTCCATTTGCTCGAACTCACGCGTGCGGAAGAGAAAATTCTTCGTGTTGATCTCATTCCGAAACGCCTTGCCGATCTGCGCAATGCCAAACGGAATCTTTTGACGTGATGCTGACTGCACATTCAGGAAGTTGACGAAGATCCCCTGTGCAGTCTCAGGCCGCAGATAGACCAGGGCGGATGAATCCTCCACCGGACCGACGAACGTTTTGAACATCAAGTTGAATGTACGTGCATCGGTGAATGTGCCTTTGTTTCCGCAATTCGGACAGGCGAGTGACGCGACAACCTTCGTTGCGTTGTCGTTGTTAGCGATCAGCTTCTCGAACTCTTCAACAACCACTTCATCCTTTTGTTGGCCCGCAAAACGTTCCAGCATCAACTCACGCAGAACATCCTTTTTGCGCTTAACCGAGAGTTCGTCGAAGAGAATGTCCACGCGGTATCTCGACTTGCACTGTTTGCAATCCACCATAGGGTCGGTGAAGTTCTCGACATGACCCGAAGCTTCCCACACGCGCGGGTGCATCAGGATGCTGGCGTCTATCCCCTCCACGTTCTCGCGGAAGGTCATGTTCTTCCACCACTGCTGCTTCAGGTTATTCAGCATCTCAACGCCGAGCGGACCATAATCCCAGCATCCGTTGAGTCCGCCATAGATCTCGCTTGATTGAAAGACATAGCCGCGCCTCTTGGCAAGCGAGACGATTTTTTCCATCAACCCCGATTGGTTTGCGGTATTCCTGTTCTTATTCATTCAGTCCCTAACTTTTTCTTCTGTCGCAATGTGTTGCTCATTCTCACCGAACTCAACCCCCCGTCCCCCTTCTCTTCCCAAGAGAAGGGGGAGTAAGGGGGATGAGTTCACAACAACGCCTTCAACCTCGCCAGTGCACCATCCATGTCGTTTTCAATCTCCTCATTCTTGAATCTCACGACAGAAATCCCGTGGCTGTTGATGATCTCTGTTCGCGCTGCGTCATGCTCTTTGTGGTAGTCGTGGATCTTGCCATCGAGTTCAACAATCAATCTTTTCTCGTGACAATAGAAGTCGGCAACAGAATGTCTCGTGCCCAACAAGGCTGACAAATAGCGGGTGCTGGCGATAGAACTTCAGATTGAGAAACTTTTTATTGCGCACTCTTTCCCAGAAAAGTTTCTCGGCCTGGGTCGACCGCTTTCGTAACTCACGACAAACCTCTTTAGCAATGCGAAGAAGTTCCCTGTTTTGTGTGCGGCTCATCTGCTCATTCTCACCGAACTCAACCCCCCGTCCCCCTTCTCTTCCCAAGAGAAGGGGGAGTAAGGGGGATGAGTTCAAAACCAGCAGCGGTTGTCTCACTTATTTTTGAACACCGGCTTCCTTTTTTCCAAGAACGCAGCCGTCCCTTCCTTGAAATCTTCCGTGCCACAACAGACGCTGAACAGGCTCGCTTCAAGCGCCTGACCGTCGGTTAGGTTCGTTTCGTCGGTCATGTTCACGGCTTTGAGGGCAAGCCGAATTGCTATCTGACCCTTCGTGAGAATTTTCTGGGCAACTTCTTCGGCGGCTTTCATCAACTCGCTCAATGGAACAACTTTGTTCACAAGTCCGATCCGCAAAGCTTCCTGCGCATCAATTTGATCACCGGTGAGAATCATCTCCATCGCGCGACCTTTCCCGATCAACCGTGCAAGTCGTTGCGTTCCTCCGTAGCCGGGGATGATGCCGAGATTGACTTCCGGCTGACCGAACTTCGCATTCTCCGACGCAATTCGAAGATGGCACGCAAGCGCAAGCTCTGTCCCACCACCGAGCGCATATCCACTCACTGCCGCAATGACCGGCTTGCCGAGATTCTCGATGAGATTGAAAACCGATTGCCCGTCTTCGGAGAACTGCTTTCCGGTCTCTTGGTTCAACTGCGTGAGCTCTTTGATGTCTGTCCCAGCAACGAATGCTTTCTCTCCCGAGCCTGTGAGAATCACAACATCAATTCCCGAATCGTTCTTGATCTTCCCAAACAGATCGAGGAGTTCGTTCTTTGCCTGAGCGTTGAGTGCATTGAGCTTGTCAGGACGATTGATCGTGACAGAGGCAATACGGTTCTTCGTTTCAAAAAGTAATGTCTGGTACGTGCTCATGATTTTTGTCTTTCAGTGAATAACCGCAAATCCAACAATCCATCAATCCACTAATCCATTGTTCATTTCTCATTTCCCCATTGAAGAGAATCACGCCACTTCCACCCTACTCTGATCGCCAATCATAAATCGGTGAACACGCGGCTTGCCATTGGCATTTACGATTTCGACATCATTGCCAAGAATGCTCCCTTCAATACGAATCCCCACGCTTTCAATCTTGCAATCGCGCAAGACAATGCTGTACTCTACTTCGCTATTACGAACGACCGTCCGGTCTCCGATGGACGTGAACGGGCCGATGTAACTGTCTTCGATCACACACTCTTTGCCGATGATGACGGGACCGCGCACTTTGCTGTTGATGATCTTCGCGCCCGCTTCGATCACAACTTTCCCCGCTACATCGGATAACTTGTCCACTTCACCGTCGTTTCTCGGCGTGATGTTATCGAGAACAAGTCTGTTCGCTTCCAGCAGATCAACGGGCTTGCCTGTGTCTTTCCACCAGCCTGTGATTTCAACAAATCCGATCTTGTATCCTTTGTCTATCATATATTGATGCGCATCTGAAATCTCCAACTCACCGCGCGCACTTGGTTTCAAGCTCTTCACCGCTTCGAAGATATGATGGTCGTAGAGATAAATCCCCGCGACGGCGTAACTACTCTTCGGCTTCTTCGGCTTCTCTTCGACTCCCACAATGCGGCCGTCTTTGATCTCCGGAACACCGAACCGTTCCGGGTCTTTTACTTTTGCAAGCGTCAGGAAGCAGTTGCATCCACTCTTCTGGAATTCATCCACAAACCGCTTCACTCCACCCACTACCATGTTGTCGCCGAGATAGAAAATGAACTGATCGTTCCCAACAAACTTCTCCGCCAACGCCACAACTTGTGCGAGTCCGCCCGGTTCTGTCTGGGGAATGTATGAGATTCGAACTCCCCACTTCGAACCGTCACCGACGTACTCAGGAACTTCCATACTATCGGCGTTGTGAACGATCCCAATCTCCTTAATGCCAGCCTCAACTGCGGCTTCGATGGCATAATAAAGAATCGGTTTGTTCGCAACAGGAATCAGATGCTTATTTCTTGTATGCGTGATGGGGCGAAGTCGTGTACCGCGTCCGCCACTGGCGATGAGAGCTTTCAGACGATGATCTCCTTATATAGGTGACTCGACAGGGATGGAACGAAGACGCGAGACAGCGACTTCCGAACGCCGACGGCGTTCGAAGATCGAGATTCTTCCGTTTCCAAACTCTTCGATCAATTCAACCGCAGCTTCGAATGCATACCCTACGTCTTGTGGATCGTGTGCGTCTGACCCGAGCGTGAGCGGAATTCTCATCTCTTTGATCTTTCGAAGAATCTGGAGACTCGGATAAACCTCCTTTACCGGCTTCCGAAGTCCCGACGTGTTGATCTCAATACAGAGATCGTTTGCTTTGATCGCCTTGAGAGCTTCCACAAGTGAATCCGTGACATCCTTTGTCGGACGATGACCGAACTTCTTCACAAGATCGAAATGGGCGATAATGTCGAACAGTCCACTCACCGCGGATCGCCTCACAGCATCAAAATAGGCGACGTAAACCTCATTGATGTTGCGTTCGTCATACTTATGAACGAACACTGCGCTGTCAAATCCCCACTCACCCAGAAAATGAACAGACCCGATCACATAGTCGAAGTCGTTTTCTTCAATGAATCCTCGAACCCATTTCTCCGTCCCCGGGAAAAAGTCCGCTTCAATCCCCCGTCGAACCCGAATCCGATCCTCGTACTTCTCGATGACGCTTGAAACAGCGTGTGCATACGTGGAGTAGTACTGCTCTACAGTCATTCTATGTTCTTCATCAAACCGATCCGGCATAGGGATATGCTCAGAACAGCCAATCTCATCCAATCCAAGCTCGATCGCCTTGCAAACATACTCCTCAACATTCCCCTGCGCGTGCTTACACAGCGACGTGTGTGTATGATAGTCAACGAGCATCGGGGAAATTCAAGAGTTTCCTGAGTTGCTTGACAACCTTCAGCGGCAGCCGTTTGCCGGCAAGATGAAGACTTTGAACGCCAAGAGCCTTGTAGAATGGAAGTAGATCTTTTCTTCGACGTTTAAGCTCTCGAAGATGCCGCTGCACGACTTCCAGGCTTCCTCGCGCAACAGGACCTGTCAGAGCGCGAGAAGGAGATGAGCGAAGCGCATTCGCTAAACTCGATTCAGCCAATCGGGCGAGATGAACAACGGCCCTCTTCTTTGAGCCTCCCGGGAACAAACCTTCGGCTGCTCCAAGCATGGCCACGATGTAGTTTGACGCGACAACGCACGCGATATGATACAAAATTTTCTCGTCTTTTGGAACTACGACGAGCTTCCCACGGAGATCGTGAACGATTCTCTTCATCGCGGGTACGAGCGGCCGCGGGCCTTCGAAGCCATAGCTGATTCCATCCAATGCTTTCACTTGGTCAGCAACAGACACTCCATTCGGAAAACTCTGGATCGGATGAAGCGAGCATACTCGTGCGCCACGATTCTTGAGAGCCGTGAGCTTGTCACTGGTGTGAACGCCGGAAGTATGGGCTACAATTGTCCGACGAAAATCGAGATGTTTATTCCGGCCAAGTTCCAGTGCGACGCTCTCAATCTTATCATCGGAAACAGCGATTATGAAAAGATCAGCGTCCTTGACGTCAGTTAGACTATTGGAGTAATCGGCACATTGAACGAGTCGTGCGCAACGTTGAGCAGAAGTGCGGGTACGACTCACGACGGAGACGATTTGGTATCCGGACTTGTGAAGGCGAACCGCAAGCGCCGTCCCCACGTTGCCGGCGCCAATCAGAGAAACCCGAAGTGTATTCTTGCGGAGAGACAATTAGTGAACTCGCAGGAGGACAGCGGAAAGATACCCGACCACTCTATCGTGGTCACCGGTAACATCACCCGAATTGCAGTGAAACAGAACGACAGACTTATTTGCTCCCAACAGTTTGCTGGCCATCATCACGGCTACCATCGGGCCGCCACCACACGCCTCAACCTCCTCGCGCTCTAGTTTGTCCAACAACGGATCCGAAGAAAACAAACTTACATCATGGATTACCTTGCGATCGAGCAAAACGGCCTCGGCATAGTTGTGATAATGTGAAAGATCGCTGCTGGCGATAAGGAGAATATTCTTTCCCTTGGCCGCCTTCGCCAATGCATCCGCAAGCGCAAGACATTGCCGCCGACTTTGATCGCCCATGACGATAGGAACAAACTTGCAGTTGGGCAAAACACTTTGAAGAAATGGAATCTGCACTTCAATAGAGTGTTCCTCTCGGTGGCCATCTTCTGAAAGAACAATTCCCGTATATGCTTGTTGAATCTCCGCTCTCAACCGACCATCAATGGGGAGTTCACCGAGCGGGGTCACAAAAGAACTGCCTGGGTAGATCGAAATCCCTTCAAAGCACTCCCTATGACTGGGTCCGACCACAACCACAGAATCGAATTCTCTCTTCACCAAGAGGCTATATCCATACGCGGCAGTTGGACCCGAATACATATATCCGGCATGCGGAGAAATGAGTCCCACAACATCTCCGGCTGGAACCGACGGCTTCGCCTTTGCCAGCATCGCGTCAACTTCTCGTCGCAACTCATCGGCATCGGCGGAATAGAAATAACCGGCGACGGCAGGTTTGCGTTTGGCATTCATTGGATTATCGTTTAGGTTCCGCAAACTGTCAACTCACCAAGTCATTCCCGCACGTTTTTGGCGGGAATCTCATAAATAGATGCCCGACTGAAACATTCGGGCATGACAGTGCTTCTTTTTTTTGATGTTTTGCCCACCATCAGTCAATCACTGACGACGTGCTACATATGTGCTTCAGAAAATGTAAGAGTCGTGTAGACGCTCAAGCCGACATCCGGGCGAGTCCACGCATCTTCCGGCAATCCGGCTTTCAAGCACGAATGTCGAAGGAACTGTTCGCGATTCCAATGATACTCCAAAGGAACATGAGGCAATAAGAGTCCGCGATGGCGCTCATCCTCGACAACAAGGCCGTGGGTCCCTACAATGATTTCATCTGGAGTCTTGATCTGTCTTAGCGGTGAAAGAACCGAAATCTCGATGTTCGTCCTTTGACTCTCATCGCTTGTTAGTCGAGGGAATCGAGGATCATTCAATGCCGACCGAACAGCTACTTCTCGGACTGCTTCACCTAACGGAAGACGCGGCTCGATGTAACCGATGCAGCCACGAAGCTCTCCATTGATCCTCAACGTCACAAAGACCCCCGAAGGCTCAAGGAATTTCTGATTCGTGGAACTAAACTCCGGTAGTGGTTCTTCCCGTAGCGCATACTCAATACTCGTGCGAGCCAGACTCAAAAGCTCTCGCCTTTCTTCTTCGCTGAGTTCCATCTTGTTCAAAGTACGAAAGGTCTCCAGAACATTCAAGTAAGTGGAAGTGTGAGAGTCACTTCTTTTCTCGTTACCGTCGTTGCTCATTTCCTTGCTTATCGGAGCGTCGTTTCGTACATTCGTCACGACTTTCTTTCGATCACTATGTCATTGATGATTTCCATTTCTGGGATTCGCGGTATCGTCGGTTCAAGTCTGAATCCGGAGACCGTCGTGAAATATACTTCCGCGTTTGCCGAATACTGCTCGCCTTCGGCTGGCCAACCGATTGTCATTGGTCGCGATGGTCGTGTCACGGGAAAGAGCATCGGGCACATCGTTTCCTCCACGCTCCTTCAAATGGGGTGCGATGTCATCGCCATTGGAGTATGTCCTACACCCACGGTTCAAATCGCCGTGGAGAAACTTCGCGCGGCAGGCGGGATTTCGATCACAGCCAGCCACAATCCCATCGAATGGAACGGTCTGAAGTTCATCGCTCCCACAGGCCTTTTCCTTGATGCTGAGGAGAACTCACGATTGTGGCAGATCGCCGAAAAGCCGGAACGACGTTATGCTTCATGGGACAAACAAGGCAAACATCGGACTGGTCAGGAGTTTATAGATGAGCATATCCGCCGCATTGTGGAGTTACCGTATCTCGATATGGAGAAACTCCGCAGCCGACGATTCAAAGTTGTTGTCGATTGCGTCAACGGTGCAGGCGGAACGATCGTTCCAAGACTTCTGCGGGAACTTGGTTGCGATGTCATAGAAATGAACTGTGACGTTTCTGGCATCTTTGCGCATCCTCCGGAACCAATTCCGGAACATCTCACAGACCTTTGCGATCGCGTGAAGAAGGAACACGCCGACCTCGGCATTGCCGTTGACCCTGATGTTGATCGCTTGGTGCTTATTGACGAGCTTGGACAACCGATCGGTGAAGAGTACACCATCACGTCGGTCGTGCGGTTTATTTTGATCAAGGAGAAAGGCCATCATCCCCTGAATGTCGTCGTGAATCTTTCTACCACACGAGCGGTGGATGATATTGCACGGCAACTTGGCGCAACAGTCATTCGGACGCCGGTTGGCGAGATCAATGTCGCAAAAAGGATGAAAGAAGTCGGAGCCGTCGTGGGGGGAGAAGGAAGCGGTGGAGTGATTCTTCCCAAAGTCCATCTCGGTCGTGATGCGTCCGTTGGCATCGGATTGACGCTGCAACATCTTCTTGAGTTTGGGGGAACCCTCTCCCAGCTCAAACAATCTCTTCCCCAGTATCACATCACGAAGGGGAAGGTAACCGTGCAAAGCGATCAAGCTGAGACAATGCTCGAGAGGGTGAAACAACGCCACGCAAAGAATGGAAACATGAACCTGGCTGATGGCCTGAAGATTGATTTTCCTGATTCATGGGTGCACCTGCGCAAATCCAATACTGAACCGATCGTGCGGATTATTGCCGAAGCCCCAAGTAAAGAAGGGTCGCAACAACTCGTTGAGCAGTTCAAGAAGGAATTCCAAACGTGACACTCTGCAAGGTAACAGGGACAATTGTCTCCACACAGAAGAACCCAAATCTGAAAGAGTATAAGCTGCTGATCGTTCAGCCCATTGATCTTGATGGCAAGCCGATCGGACGGGACATGCTGGCGATTGACCGTGTCGATGCGGGAGTGGGCGATACTGTGCTGGTCCTTCAAGAAGGAGCCGGCGCGCAACAGATACTAGGTCGCAAAGATGTTCCCGTGCATACAATTATCGTTGCAGTTGTGGATGGCATTGATGTAAAACTCTAACGCTCGTACCAGAAGGTACCACTGTGTTCTTCCCGTGTTGTACGCTTCGACTTTGTCCCGACAAACAACGTCGGGACTGCCTGCCCGCCGCACCAAGAGTTGTGCTTTGGGCAGGCGGGCGCTCAGCGTGACTGAAGAAAAGACCTGTTGTTTGAAAGAAGCACTGGTCTATCAACGTGAAACCCTCCATCGCAGACAGGGGAACTTACCAAATGGTGAATGTAAGAGATCTGCTTCGCCTTGCTTCCGTGCCGCGGATCGGTCCGCTGAAAATCCGTGCGCTCGTTTCCCACTTCAAAGATCCTGCCGAAGTACTCAAAGCGTCTGCCCGCGATCTTATCAAAATCCCAGGCATAGAAAAGAAACTTGCTGCGAACATCATACACCACAAAGACGGCGAAGCATTTGCAGACGAGCAACTACGTCGCGCCAACAAGATCGGTGCGCGGATCGTAACCCTGTGGGATAAAGAGTACCCAGATCTTCTCAAGAAGATCTACGATCCGCCACCATTCCTTTTTGTACTTGGAGAGTTCTCCTCAACCGATCGCTCCCCTATTGCAGTTGTCGGGACACGCACCCCCTCTCGTTACGGACAGTCAGTGGCGGAGTTATTCAGCAGAGAACTTGCTAAGCTTGGCATTACAATAGTAAGCGGTCTGGCTCGCGGCATTGACACGATTGCACACGCGACGACGCTCAAGCATGGCGGAAGGACGATCGCAGTCCTGGGCTCCGGTCTTGACGTTCCATATCC
>JANONN010000408.1:0-12914 GCA_031420835.1 Ignavibacteriales bacterium
ACATATTACAACCGAGGGCGACACCCTCGGAAACAACAAATCAAGAATCCATCTTGCCCTGAAAGGGCTACATATCTTCATGTGCGTAACATCAGTAACTAATATCTCTTATCGTCCGTTTCCAATGCAACCTGCCATCTGCAATCTCCAATCTGCAACCTACCCCGCCACAAAACGGCGGGATGCAAAAAACGCACAATTTTCAATCTTCAATCTCAAATCCCCCCTACATCATCCCCACCGGATCAACGTCTAAGATCATCTGCACGGAGCGCATCTTGCGAAGTGCGGACTCGTCGTACTGTTTCTTCGCGTTTCTCAATGCAGCACGCAGATACGCGCCCGACGGATCTTCTCGCCGCAGACCTTTGATTACTACATGCTTGCGGAATTGGTTTCGCAGTTTGGGGATCGCGGCATCTGCCGGACCCAGGACGATCAAGTATTTCTTATGCTTCTCATCTAAAAGAAACTCGGCAAACTTCTTCGCGTGGTGCTGAACCTCATTCTCTCTCGCTCCCTTGAATTCGATCAACGCGATGCGCGAAAAGGGAGGATAGTCAAGCTCTCTTCGGTACTCCAACTCCTCTTTGTAGAAATTCGGAAAGTCATGCAGAAGAACGTGCTTCAGACTGTAATGGTCAGCCTGCATCGTTTGGATAATGACCTCCCCGGCAAGATTACTTCTTCCCGCCCGTCCTGCCACTTGCGTCAACAGTTGGAATGTTCGTTCTGAAGCGCGGAAATCGGGGAGCAACATTTGCGTATCCGCTGAGATGACGCCCACCAACGTCACGCGGGGGAAATCCAATCCCTTTGCGACCATTTGTGTTCCGAGAAGAATATCCGCCTCCCCCGCACCGAACTGTCGAAGCATTCGATCATGCGATCCTCTTCCGCTCGTCGTGTCGAGGTCCATTCTGAGGATGCGTGAGTCTGGGAAAAGCGCTTCCAGTTCTCCCTCTACCTGTTGTGTGCCGAACGCATGAAAGCGAATCTCAAATCCCTGGCATTTCGGGCAGATCGTCGGCGGTTTCTTGACGAACCCGCAGTAATGACAGCGAAGATGTTTCTTCGGAGTGTGATACGTCAACGTCACTTCACATCGGTCGCACTTCTCGACAAATCCGCACTCGAAGCATTCCACAACATGTGAGAACCCACGACGGTTCTGGAGAAGAATGACCCCTTCTTTTTTTGCAATGCGTTTCGCCACCTCTTGCTCTAAGAGTTTTGAGATTGATGAGTGGGGAAGTCGCTTCGGAAAAGGTTTACCGGTCTGTTGAACCTCCTGTTTCAATGCATCGTACCGCCGGATGCGTTCTTTGGTCATATCAACAATTTCGATGGTGGGGAGGCGCGCATTGTCAACCCGTTCCGGCATTTCAAGCAGGCAGTACTTTTCAGTGATCGCGTTGTAATAACTCTCTGCGGAGGGAGTAGCCGAACCGAGGATGACAACCGCTCCCGTCTGACTGGCACGAACAATGGCCACATCGCGTGCGTGATACCGGGGGGATGCATCGAACTGTTTGTAAGAGGCCTCTTGCTCTTCGTCCACGACAATAAGTCCGAGATTCTTCAACGGGGCAAAGATTGCCGATCGCGGCCCGATCACCACCTTTACACGTCCATCATTTGCAAGCCGCCACGCATCGTACCGCTCGCCAATAGACATTTGGCTGTGCATCACCGTGACGTCATCGGCGAAGTGGGCTTTGAAGCGACGCACGGTCTGTGGGGTAAGTGAGATTTCAGGAACGAGTACGATCGCGGTCTTGCCTGTCGCGAGAACTTGTCGAATCGCCTCAATATAAACTTGCGTCTTTCCACTCCCTGTCACACCGTGAAGAAGGAAGGTTTTGTAGGTGTTCGCTTCGACCGCAGATTTGATTTCCTGAAGCGCTCGTTCTTGATGTTCGTTCAAAGTGAACACCGGAGGCGGTTCAATCCCATCGAATGTTGCCGCACGAATCACTTCGCGGGTAGAAAGTTCAACCAACCCCTTTGTCTGGAGCGCCTTCAGAATGCTCAGAGATGAACCGGTTTTCTTCAAGGCAAGAGTTTCAGAAAGCGGTTCCGGCGACAACTCAGTCATCTCCACAAGCTCTATGAGAAGCGCAATTTGTTTCTTTGTGAGCCCAAATTCTCCTGCCGCTGCTTTCTCGCCAAGGTTCTTCAAACGAGATTGAACCGCCGTTGGCACACTCACCACTTTCTCGACTTTTGGTTTTGCTTGAGTTCGCGGAACGTCATCCTCAATTGTAATCCATCCCTTCGATGTCATTTCGTTGATGAGGACATGAATACTCTTCGCGCTCGAACGGCGTTGTAACTGTCCCAAACTTAGTCTCTTCTGTTTCTGGAGCGATTGGAGAATGGTACGCTGCTTCGTAGCGCGTTTTGGAAGCGAAGCGATGAGTTCCTCAACATTCTCAACGGCAAGTTGAACGACACGCTTGCCCTCTCTGCCCAATCCTTGCGGTGTCGCAGCGCGAAGCACTTCGCCCCACGGCGTCAGGTAATAGTCGGAGATCCAACGAGTAAGTTTGAGCATCTCCTCCGAGAACGTTGGTTTCGAATCTAATACATCGTGGATCGGTCTAAGATTCTTGACGTTGGTTGATGATGGAAACCCAACGATAACCCCAGTGGAATTCTTTCTTCCGAACGGAACGATGACCCGGCATCCTAGTGAAACGGATTGCTGAAGCTCAGGCGGGACAATGTAGGTGAATGTATGATCGAGCGGAACGGGGAGAGCGATATCGGCGAGGGGAGGCATTAGGAGATTGGGTCATTGGTTGATTGAGAGTAACTACTCAGTGTACTGTTTGGTTGAGCGTTGTTGATAGGACACAGACGGTAATTCCATGAGACCCCACTCTAACTCTCCCCTTCGAGGGGAGAGGATTTTTTTCCTCAGTTCAAAACTGAAAATGAAAACCGTCCCCCTCTTAGGGGGGACTACCCGCCCGAACGCACAGGCGGGCGGGCAGGGGGTCTGCACCAAGATATCAAGACCACACTCCTTTTCGTGAAGACGCTGTGTAGTTACGATTGAGAAAACTATGGTCCCCGTGCAGTTCTCTGGGAAGCAGTTGTTCAATGGCACGATGACCCAATAAATCCCCGAAGGGGTCCTTCGGACAATCGTCAATCTCTCTTAAGTTCTTTCTCAAGAATGCCGTACACTTCAATCAACGGGAGGTTCTTTGCGGTCGCAATCCTCTTGCACTCTTCAAATTCAGGAACCAGCATTTCCTTCCCATCGCGTATGATGCTTTTCACCATCACCAAACCGAGCGATGTTTGAACTTCTTTCTTCGAGCGCGGGAGCTTTTTTCTTTCCACCGGTTGAATGCGGACGCCAAGCGTTGTGGTTTGACGAAAAAGGATGTTGAGAATCTCATCCATTTTCGATCGCTCGACGATCGTTGAAAGAAGAATCCCGGGCCGACCTTTCTTCATGATGATGGGAACGAGATACGCATCATGAGCGCCCGCCGAGAGAAGTTGCTCGATGACGTAAGGATAAATCTCCGGATTCATATCATCAATATTCGTCTCGATGGCAACGATCTCGTCGGAATCAAAACCCGCCTCAAGATCACCCACCATGAGCCTGAGAAGATTGGGGACTTGCTGAAGCTCCGTCGTTCCGGCGCCGTAGCCGATTGACCGAATCTTGAGACGCTCAAGCGACAGCGTCCCGCTCGACAACGCCTTGATGATTGCAGCGCCCGTCGGTGTCGTAAGCTCGAATGGAATCTCGGTGAGAACGGTTGGGTAGTCACGAAGAATCTCGACCGTGGCGGGAGTGGGAATGGGCATCTTTCCATGCTGTGTGTTGACGAATCCACCGCTCCCCAATCGGACGGGGGATGAATAGATCGCCTCAACGCCGAGGAACTCAAGACAAATAGATGCGCCGACCACATCAACGAGTGAGTCTATTGCCCCGACTTCGTGGAAATGAATCTTCTCCACCGTTGAGTTGTGAACCTTTGCCTCGGCAACGGCCACTTCGAAGAATATCTTCTTAGCACGATCCTTGATCGTTGAACTCAAACCACTTTCGTCAATCAATCCGTTGATGTCTTTGAGATGTCGGTGGTAGCGCGGCTGCTCGGAGACGATCACGTCAATCTTCGTCGCGATGATTCCACTTCGTTCAACGTGCGATGCCTGAAGTTCGAAACCGGTAAGATTGAGCTTCCGAAGCTCCGAGTTAAGGAAATCGAACGGAACGCCAGCCGCGACACACGCACCGAGCGTCATGTCTCCACTGATTCCCGCAATCGTGTCAAAGTAGGCGATTCTCACTTCTTCTTCATTCCCTTCTTATGATGGAGCACTTCCCCTAAATGTGCGATGAACCGTTCAGTCGCGCCTATATTTTCTGTTATGAGCTGGGCGGAGTTGTTTCCGGCTCGCTCTCTTTTCAACTTATCGTCAAGTAGCCCGCGAAGTGTAGAATAGCAATTTTCTTCATCTCGCACAACAAACGCACCGCCACGTTGAACAAGAGTGACAGCCTCTTGTGAGTTCTCGTGCTTTGGTCCCATCAGTACGGGGATTCCGTACACCGCGGGCTCAAGTACGTTGTGTACGCCCTGCCGAAAACTTCCACCAACGTACGCAACGTGGGCATATTGGTACAATGCCATAAGGATGCCGATACTATCAACGAGGATAACGTTTTCCCCTGAGTAATCGTTAAGGTCTGAGAATCGGATGAAGCGCAATTTGTGGTTGGCTTTTGCTTCAAGGCGTTCGAGTGTCTCGAGTGTCGGCTCGTGAGGCACCAAGATCATGAGCGCGTGTGGGTCTTCTCGCGCGGCACGGAGGAACGACGGAATAATAACTTCGTCATCTTCCTCCCAGCTGCTGCCGACAACAAAGACCTTCTTGCGATGCAGAACCGAAGAAGGAATCAAGTGTTTGGTGCGTGCCTCGATACTCCGCTGCCATACTTGATCGTAGCGCGTATCACCGATAGGCTCGATTCGCGGATGTGACAAATTGAATCGGTGAAACGCCTTGGCGTCTTCGTCGGAAACAGTGAGAATGGATGAAAGATTGTTATACAAATAATGATGGAAGTTCTTGATGACCGGCCAGAGACGCACGGAGCTGTTCCGAAGAGTCGCATTCGCAATATAGATCGGGATGTTACGGCGCTTCAATTCCCAAACATGATTTGGCCAAATGTCATATCGGACCATGACGGCGACTGTCGGTTTTAGAAGGTCGAGAAACTTGCGTGCCGCGGGAGCAGAGTCGAAGGGAATATATGTGATCAACGAAGCGAGTTTGTAGGTCTTAGAATGCTCAAACCCGGATGGAGAGAAGAAGCTTGCAACAATATCTATATCGTCATAACGTTGGCGCAAGGCAGCGATGATAGGCTTTGCCTGTTCAAACTCCCCCAGGGACGATGTATGAAACCAAATTCGATTACGTGCTCTGAGGTTACTGACTCCCGCGGCGAGGCGTTCCATCATACCACGTCGCCCTCGAATGGCCCGCTTCGTTTTTGGACTTACGAGCGCAACGAAATAGATCAATCCCCAGAAAAGAGGAACCGCCAGCGAGTTGTAGATGATATACCACAAATGTTGCATTGTTAGATTCTAAACGGAACACCACATCTGAATATTTGTCTTTTCTCGTCCATCATTGTGCTTCTTGAAAGGCTCATCAGTGAGCACGGAAAACTTGCGCTATGGGAGTGGCAGACCGCAAGTGCTTGTGTGATAATGGGAGTATGAGCACGACGATGCTTACGTTTTGTTCAGACAGTGAAGACCGGCGTGAAATGGGAGACGAGCCGCGTTTGTAAATCAGTATGCACTTAGTTGACAATAAAAGCGGAGCAAATGGTAGATAAAAATACCCCGAAATGCAAGACAGTCTTGAAGTTCGATATGAAGGCTGCTTGACTAAGTGAATGAATCTTGCTATTATGGCTCAACCCCTTAACTCCCAATGGCTTCCAAGCGAAAAAAAACTCCCTCTTCCTTGCCCGTGCGACGCATTGAAGTTCTGCGCGCAAGCACCATCTTCCAAGATCTGAACGGTCCTTCGTTGAAGAAGATTGCTAAGGTCTTGAAAGAAGAAGTACATCCGGCGGGAACGATCCTCATTGATTTTGATTCGACTCCAGACAAAGTCTTTGTTCTTGATCGAGGAACGGTAAGAGTTTCTCGTTTTACGAGTTACGGAGAAGAAGCGCTCTTGAACATCCTCAATCCCGGCGCTCTCATTGGTGAACTTGCTGTGTTGGATGGAAGACGTCGTTCTGCCCGTGTCACGTGCATAGAAGATACCACCGTCTATGTGCTGACAAAAGCGCAATTTGAAAAGATTGTGATTGAGAATGGAGAGGTTTCCTTCAGCCTTCTCAAGGAACTTTGTGGAAGAATCCGCGGCGCAAACGAAAATATCGTGAAGCAACTCGAAGAACAGCATTCAAGCATCCAAGTGCGCATGAGCAAATTGCAGAGGCTGATCGAGGCAAGCAAGAGCATCAACTCGACATTGGATATCGACAAACTTCTTGGGTTGATCCTTAACTCTTCCATCAAGAGCATTGATGCGGATCGAGGAACGCTGTACCTTGTTGATGAGGTCAAGAAGGAGCTTTGGTCAAAAGTGCTCCAAGGTGACAACATGGTGGAGATTCGTCTCCCCGTCGGAAAGGGAATCGCAGGCCACGTCGCGGCAAGTGGGGAAGTTGTCAATATTCCAGACGCATACAACGACCCGAGGTTCAACCCAGAAATTGACAAGAAAACCGGCTATCACACACGCAACATGCTCTGTATGCCGATGAAGAACAAAGACGGTGTGATCATCGGCGTGTTCCAGCTCCTCAACAAAAAGGATGGCGTTTTTGCTGACGACGATATTCAGTTTATTGACGCGCTCTCCTCTCATGCTTCTGTTGCCATTGAAAATGCCCGTCTTGCGCAAGAGATGGTTTCCAGCGAAAGGATGTCCGCCGTTGGAAGAATGGCTGCAACCATCATCCATGACATCAAGAACCCGATGGGAACGCTGCGCGTGTATGCCCAGGTGATGAAAAAGAAATCTGGTAACGAAGAAGCAGCAAAACTTGCCGATGAGATGATCCATCAAGTTGATCGCTTTGTGAACATGACGCAGGAGATACTCGACTTCAGCAAAGGTGTCAGTTCACTGAACATTCAGGAGCACGAATTTAGTGAAGTGATGGATGGCGTGCTAAGCTTTGTTGAAAAGGATCTGACGAAGAACAATGTGCAGCTTATCCGAAAGAATGAATTTCAGGGCAAGGTGAAGCTCGATCAGGATAAGTTGATCCGCGTCTTCTATAATGTCGCGAGTAATGCCCGCGACGCCATGCCGCAAGGTGGAACGCTCACCGTTGTAACAGCAAGAGAGGATGGGTTTGTCAAAATCGAATTCACCGACTCCGGAACCGGCATGCCTGAAGAAGTGAAGAAAAAGATCTTTGAACCTTTCATGACCTACGGAAAGAAACATGGCACCGGTCTTGGGATGTCTATCGTCAAGAAGGTCATTGACGATCACCGCGGAAAGATCGAAATCATAAGTGAGATGGGCAAAGGTACAACTATTCGCATGTACCTTCCTGCGCTCTGATCTTTCTCAGACCATCAGTCGCATCTGATATTGTTTTGGCGTTTCCTCACAGCGTATTTTTCCCCCTGCTTCAATTCAAGTTCCCATCTCAATTCTCTATATGGAGGATCATCGTCATGGCGTACCAGCCTCTTCATTCGAACCAAGATGTTCGACGTCGTCTGGCGAAGTGGCGCGAATTCTTTTTCGCTCAGAAGTACCGGTTTGATCTGGGTCAGTCATTCCTTGTGATCTTGAATTTCACTCTGCTTATCATCACGGCAAGCGACAAGCTTCAACTCTTCTTCGGAATTCCACGGCTTCGCTCGCTTCTGATAGCGATTGTTCCACTTGGGTTTATCGGTGTGTGGATGTTCGGTTATTTCATGGATAAGGTCGTCCGTGCGCCCCAAATGGCAGAGCGACAAGCGATTAGGCGGAGCGAAGTGTGGTCCGTTCACAATGAGCAAATGGACCGAATTGAAACAGACCTTCAAGAGATCAAAGCAGTTCTTCGGCGTGAACGGAAGAAGAATTGAACAATGCTCACAAATCCGTTTGTGAAAACTGCAATAACAAAAAAACTCCCGACCTGATTGAGATCGGGAGTCGCTGACAAAACTCAGCTTTCTTACCGTACAAGGCCGAGTTGGATTGCGATAGCCAGCCAGACAATCCACAAACCGAACGCCACACCAATCCCCATCCCCACCGATTTACCTGAAAACTTGCTCAAGCCGATTCCGATGACGGACGCCTGCCAGATTGAGAAGATATTCATGGCGGAAAAGAGTCGGTGCATCTTGTTGAGAGGATCGTACTCTGAAAAGATTGTCAAGGCTGCGCTCGGAGACGCGAAGATCGAACCCATCCCGAAGATCATCAACACGCTTACGAGGAAGCCCAGCACGCCAACCCACGAGGCAACTCCATATAGCTCAACATACTTCATGTAACCGGCCGCATCCTTGAGGATGACTTTGGATGCGAGCCAGAGGAACAACCCGCCGCCAAAAAAATACATGCAGATAAAAAATATCGCAGGCAGAG
This sequence comes from Ignavibacteriales bacterium, assembly GCA_031420835.1. GTDB lineage: Bacteria > Bacteroidota > Ignavibacteria > UBA10030 > UBA10030 > JANONN01. The sequence continues at coordinate 8,680 of JANONN010000408.1, forward strand.
AACCGAACACCATGAACATCCCGATTCCTGTGCCTTCCATTTGATCCCGGATCCGATCGGCCTGAGCCTGAGACATTGCGCCGTCGCGCACTTGCTGGTCCATCGCCCGAGCTTGAATATCGAAGATCTGAGTCTTGAGCGTATCGTTCGCAAAGAGCAGATACGTGAACAAAACTGTTATGACGACGAAAAGAGAAAAGGGGATCAGCCAAAGAGTCGCTTGCGACGGAGAATCTTTCAACCCAGTGAACGCCTCTGACGGAGAAGAGAACACGTTCAGCATCCTGTCGCCCATCGAGACGGTAACGGTTTCTTGAGTGTCCATATCAGCCTCCTTATGAATTGAATAAAGAAAACGAATTGCACGCAAGGGTCACAAGAAGGTACGAAGGAGTAGGCAAATCTCAAAGCGTGAAAGGGTCTCTCAATTGACATTCGAAGGTTAAAAGGATATATTGACGCCGTGTGACGGCTTGTGCAATTGCCGTAGAAGTAACCATTCCCGCTCCTGTGTATTGCCCCTTTGGTTTTCCCCCAAGCAAATGGGGGAGGTAGCACAGATCGGTGCCACGGATGACCTAACGAAACGATCTCCCAAGAGTTATGGCTGAGCTTGATGAACAGCGACGTAAAGTCGAAGAGCTAAAAAAGAAGATCCTCCAGCAAAAGCAAAAAAGCTCATCTGGTGTAGAGGCGCCACCGGATGCATCGCCTTCTCCGGCTGTTGTTGACGTAGCAAAAGAGGAGGAAGTGAGAAAGAAGGTCGAGGAGGCAAAGCGCAAAGCAGAAGAGGAAGCCAAGCGGAGATCAGAGGAGGAAGCGCGGCGCAAGGTGGTGGAGGAGGCGATCCGAAAAGCCGAAGAAGGAGCAAAACGAAAGACAGAAGACGCTGCGCGGATGAAGGAAGAAGAAGAGAAAAGAAAGGCGCTCGAGGAGGCGAAACGGCAAGGAGAATTAGCGGCAAAGAAAAAGGCTGAAGAAGAGGTTCGCCGTAAGGCAGAAGAAGAAGCGCAGCGACGCCGTGAAGAGGAGGAAAAGAAGCGGCAAGCGGAAGAGGCAAAGAAGGCGACCAGTGCACAGGGTGCCCTCAGTCCCATCGCAATTCAGGCGTATGTGCAGGCCTTAAAACAAGCATGGGCGGATGGAGTCATAAGCAAAGACGAAGAGACCCTCCTCCAAATACTCCGAACATCCTTGGGAATCAGCAAAGAAGAACACGAGAACCTGCAGATAGAGATTCAACTTGAAATCTATCTCGAAGCTCTTGTTGAGGGGTGGCAAGATGGGGTCATCACACCAGAAGATTCAGAAAAGCTCGAAGCGTTGAGAGACAAATTTCACATCTCCGCTGACGAACACCTTCGACTGGAAAAACAGGTACGCACCGATGTGCTCAAGCAGAGGGCGTAGGGACTGAGGCGGTCTGATACTGGTACGCCATGGCGTGGAGCACTGCAATACGCTTTTCAATGGGCGGATGGGTACCAAATAGTTCTGCAATCAATCCTTCCTTTGAGTTCAACCCTTTTCCGAGTGGATCCACAATACAAAGATGCGCCGCTCCCTTCTTAATTGAAGCCGTGGGTGCTATAGCGCTTTCAAGTTTTCGGAGTGCGCTTGCAAGCGCAAGAGGATTTCGTGTAAGCTCCGCAGCAGACGCATCAGCGATGTATTCTCGTTTCCGAGACACCGCCATCGCGAGAAGCCGGCCCACCAATGGAGCCAAGACGATGCTGACAATCCATAGTGCTAGCACGATCAACGAAAAAACTCCGCTCCCTTTTGAATCACGTTTTCCTCCCCGTCTACCCCCAAAGCGCAGAAATCTCCCAGCCCAGTCGGAAAGTAGCAGAATAGATCCCACTAACGCCGCTACGACAGTCATAAGCCGAATGTCATAATTTCGGATGTGACTCACTTCATGAGCGACGACCGCTTGCAGCTCCTCTCGATTAAGCTTCTCAAGCAAGCCCGTGGTGATCGCGATAGCACCTGAGGATGGGTCCTTTCCTGTTGCAAATGCGTTTGGATCTCCATCAGGTATGACATAGACCTTTGGTTTTGGCATACCAGAAGCGAGGCACATTTCTTCGACCACGTTCACCAATTGCCGATAGTGGGTATCGGACTCATCGACAGGTACAGCACCACTTGAACCAAGTACAGCTGCTGCTCCACCGTTGAGGCTCCAGACTACAGAAAGTGATGCGATGGCAAGAGCGGCGAGGGTTCCGATCGGGAAGAAGGTCTCAACGTCGGCAACCAAAAAGAAATCAAACCCTAATCCAAGAAACGCGAGAGAGAGAATGAAAAGAAACATCACGAACGCCGTGAGCCGTTTGTTGTGTATCTGTTGCTCGTAGATGTTCCTTTGTTTGGTGGGGAGCACAGGCTACTTTTTCAGCGAAAGATTAACCGAAGGGACTTCACGTTCTGCTGCAACCTGAATCTCAAAAAGCTCTGCAGTTTTGAACAAGAAGGCCGATGCTATAATATTGCCTGGGAAAGTCTGCTGTGCCGTATTGAACTTTGTCGCCAGATCGTTGTAGAATTGCCGGGCGAACGAGACCTTGTTTTCCGTGCTTGTGAGTTCTTCTTGAAGCATCTTCACATTTTCGTTCGACTTGAGCGAAGGGTAATTCTCGACCAACGCGAACAACTTGGAAAGAGCAGCTGTGAGTACCCCTTCCTTGGCCGCTGCATCCGCAACTCCGGTCGCAGTCAGGGCAGAGTTTCGAGCCTGGATAACCTTCTCTAACGTATCTTGCTCAAACTCCATCTGCCCGCGAACAGTGTTGACCAGGTTTGGAATAAGGTCGTACCGACGTTTCAATTGAACGTCGATTTGCTTCCATGCATTTGTTACCCCGTTACGAAGTGCGACAAGAACATTGTACTTCATGATGACCCAGACGACGGTGAGGATGACTGCACCAGCGAAAACGTAGAAGAACATGGGATTCTCCTTGTGTTAGCGTAAGAGGATGTACGAACATATTACCGCAAGTAATGTGAAAAATCAAATCGATCCCCCTTGCGTGCGCGCAATTTGTGCACTGACCGCTTTGGACAGGGGGTGAAAAAGCCTCTGATTGCCGCGTCTTTTGGACTGGAGGTCAAGAAAGAAGTCAAGAAATGAGAAGATAGTAGTTGACTTTTCGGGGTTGGCATAGTATATTAAAAGCCCCATGAGAGATGGGGTAGGCTTGTAAATAAAGTCTGTATTCTTTCGAGTTTTTGGAGAATGCCCATTTGAAGTGTAATGGGCATTTTTATCGTTAGCCCGCTCACTGCGGGAGAATAGTGTTCTTTGAAAAGTGTGTATGGCCACAAGTCGATTAATCAAGGTTTCGACCTTGACTTGTGTATCCCAAACACGAGTGATACAAAAAGTCGAGGCTCAAACTTGAAGTTGAAGAAACAAATCTACAACGGAGAGTTTGATCCTGGCTCAGGACGAACGCTGGCGGCGTGCCTAACACATGCAAGTCGTGGGAGAAAGGGGTAGCAATATCCCGAGTACACCGGCGCAAGGGTGAGTAACACGTAGGCAACCTACCTTCAGGACGGGGACAACCCCGAGAAATCGGAGCTAATACCCGATGATGCAACAGCACCGCATGGTGACAGTTGTTAAACCCCGCAAGGGGCCTGTGGATGGGCCTGCGCCCCATTAGGTAGTTGGCGGAGTAATAGCCCACCAAGCCGACGATGGGTAGCTGGTCTGAGAGGACGACCAGTCACACTGGAACTGAGACACGGTCCAGACTCCTACGGGAGGCAGCAGTGAGGAATATTGCGCAATGGCCGAAAGGCTGACGCAGCGACGCCGCGTGGAGGATGAAGGCCCTATGGGTCGTAAACTCCTTTTGCGAGGGAAGAACGAGTCGCTACAGGCGACCCTGACGGTACCTCGAGAAAAAGCACCGGCTAACTACGTGCCAGCAGCCGCGGTAATACGTAGGGTGCGAGCGTTGTCCGGAATCACTGGGTGTAAAGGGTCCGCAGGCGGGTCAACAAGTCGTTGGTGAAATTCTGGGGCTTAACTCCGGAACTGCCGACGATACTGCTGGTCTTGAGTACAGAAAAGGGAGACGGAATTCCTGGTGTAGCGGTGAAATGCGTAGATATCAGGAAGAACACCGGTGGCGAAGGCGGTCTCCTGGTCTGTCACTGACGCTCATGGACGAAAGCGTGGGGATCAAACAGGATTAGATACCCTGGTAGTCCACGCC
>JANONN010000409.1:0-21602 GCA_031420835.1 Ignavibacteriales bacterium
GGATACAATGCAATGGTGTCGCAGATTCAATCCAGTCCGGCATCGTACCGATACCTCGGCGGCGCCCGGACAGAGATCATGAAGAGAATGGTGTTAGTGAACTTCAATGGCGGCTCGGTGAGTAGCACTTCCTTCCCAAACAATGTCAGCCAAAGGTTGCCTGAAACAGGTCAGGTTTTTCGCATCATCACCACCAAGCCGAGCAGTCCGGCGGATATATTTACGTACACCGCTCCATCGGTACGGAGCGGACGGGAAGTTCAGAAGGCAAGCGCGCGTCGTGTCGGCGTATTTCCAAATCCCTATTACGCGGGACGTGAACAGGAAACGGCGCGATGGAGAAAGTTTGTTACCTTCAACAATTTACCAGAGAAGGTGGTGATTCGGATCTATACGCTTGCCGGGCATTTGGTGAGGACATTGCGTAAAGACGATCTCTCCCAATTTCTTGAATGGGATTTGACCAACGGTGACTATTGGCAAGTGGCAAGCGGTATCTATATTTGCCATGTGGAGATGCCGGAGCTTGGAGAAACGAAAGTGCTGAAGCTTGCCGTCATCCAGCCTCAGATCTTTCCAGAGTGAAGTTCTCTGATGTACTCTGAATCCGCCTTGCGCAATTCTATTGTCGAGGCACCCTCCCTTTTTAACTTTCCTTTTGGCCAACGATTTCTTATTATCGGAATGCGCTCACTTCAACGAATGAAGATATGGCTAGACTGATCTCTCGTAGGAAATTTCTGCAGAATACAGTCGCTACGACTGCTGCTATTGGCTTCTCCCTTCCCTCCGTAACCTCTGCGCCAAAAGAAATCGAGAAACGGCCTTTGGGAAACACCGGCCTTGAGGTGACAATTCTCGGTCTTGGCTGCGTAGCCATCGGTTACGGCCCGCACTCTGTACAAGAAGGCGCGACGATCGTTGAGGCGTGCATTGATGCCGGCATCAACTACATAGACTGTGCAAGCTCGTACGGAAACGGAGAAGTGAAAGTCGGTGAAGCGCCGCCGGAAAGAAGTCGTGCTTGCCACGAAGACACTTGAACGCTCCTCCGATGATGCGTGGCGCGAGATCAATCGGAGCCTCGAACGATTGAAGACGGATCATGTAGATGTGCTGCAGATTCATTCCATCAACCGGATGGACGAGCTTGATCGAATAACACGGAAAGACGGATCGCTCGCCGCCGCCATTCGCGCCAAAGATGAGGGGATGTGCAAACATATCGGCATTACGGGACACACACGTCCAGCCGTCATCAAAGAAGCGATGAACCGTTATCCCTTCGCAACAGCACTGGTTCCACCGAGTTCAACAGACAAGCTCATCAATGATTTCGGTGAGATGCTCTTCCCAATCGCGAACGAAAAGAACTTTGGCATTGTGGCGATGAAGGTTCTTGCCGCCGGTCGAGTGACAGGCAACGTGGCAGAGAGTCTGCGCTATGCAATGTCGCTCCCTGTCAGCACGGCCATTGTGGGGATGGGAACGATGGAAGAAGTGCGACACAATGTGGAAGTGGCGCGAAACTTCAAGCCGATGACGCGTCAGCAAATGACCGCGCTTGAAGAAAAGACCAGAGAGTTTGCTACCACATCCGTAATGTGGTGGAAGAGAACATAAGAATCGGAAAGAAATTCTCACACGTCGTGGCCAATCGTGCCAGCCGGTTCTGAGGAGTGATGCAATTGAGAGAGGGAGGCTTGCCCCTTGCGAAGTCCGATGAGCCGATAGGTTTGCCCACCTTCAACAAGTTCTTCAAAGAGCAAGTATCCCGGCGTTCATTCTCAAACACGAGGGAAAGAAATAAACCAGAAATGAATCGTATGGTGTTCATAAGGCAGGCAGTGGTTGTTCATCTCACGGCCTGCTTTCGTTTCTTGGCGAAGCTCCGAATCGCAATCGTGCTGTTGCTTGTGTCGTCCATCTGCGCGAACCTCTTGGCGCAAGAGCTTGAACCGAATGACACACTTTCCACGGTCTATTTTCGTGAGATCATCGTCACTGCGACGCGTGGTGGCGGCGAAGTGTTGGCTGTGCCGATGGCGGTGGGTGTCATCGACGCGCGCGAGTTTGCACGCAGCAGAAACGTTGGGCTTGCTGAAGCTCTTTGGTCCATGCCCGGTGTGTTGGCACAAAGTCGCGCTGGAGGGCAAGACGTACGGTTGACCATCCGTGGCTTTGGCGCACGTGGGAACGGAGATCGCTCCAACGCCGCAACGATCCGCGGCATTAAAGTGCTCGTGGACGGGATTCCGGAAACCGAACCTGATGGAAGAACAGCTCTTGACCTTGTGGATCTTACCTCCATTGAGCGTATCGAAGTCGTTCGTTCAAATACGTCAACACTCTTTGGTAACGCCTCAGGCGGTGTGGTCAATATTGAAACACTCTCGTGGTTTCAGCAGCCATTCGTTGAACTGAAGAACGTTTTCGGAAGTTTCGGACTTCGTCGAAACAATGTGAGCATTGGCGTTCCCATGCCGTGGGGACGTTCTTCGGTCAAAGTGACGCAAGCGGTGTTCGATGGGTGGCGCGAACATTCTGCTTCGAGTTCTACCAGTGCCCGCGCGGCCGTTGTTGTGGAGTCTGGAGAATATGACAAGCTGAAATTGATTGCAGCCGTTGCCCAAACGCGATTCGAGATTCCCGGTCCGCTTACACTCGCCCAATATCATTCAGATCCCAGTCTTGCCAATCAAGAGTACCGATCTCGACGTGAACGGCGACATAATCGGGTTGGCCGGCTGTCATTTCAACTCGAGAAGAATGTTATCGACGGCCACAATGTGGAATTCACAGGCTATGTCGGCCCAAAGGTTCTCCAACGGTCGGAGCGAAACACATTTCGTGATTTCAATCGGTTCCATGTGGGAGGAGGAGCGCTCTATCGCTGGCGACCGAAGGAGGGGGTCTTGCGGCAACTGTTGTTTGGAGTGGATGAAGCTTTTCAGGATGGTAGCAATCTTTTCTACTCTCTCGTGAACGGGGAGCGGGGAGACTCACTTCGTACCAATAAACGGGAAGCAGCCGAAACATTTGGAGTCTTTGCACAAACGGAATTTACGTTGATTGAGAAAGGAACATTCGTGGCAGGAGTGCGGTACGATCATCAACGTTACACAAGCGAGCTCTTTGCCGCCGGTCGGCGTGCATCACGTCGGCCAGAGACGTTAGCGTTTCGTCATCTTACTCCCCGCGTTGCGTTCATCTATCGTCTCAATGATTTCCATTCGATCTATGCAAACGTCGGCGGCGGACTTGAAGCGCCAGCGTTCAATGAAGTTGATCCGCCACCATCACGCCCCGACATTGGTCTGAATCCACTGCTCAAACCGATGACATCGACAACCATCGAGTTGGGATTCAAAGGAATTGAATTATTCACCGGAGGAAAGTTACTCCGGTCATTTTCCTACTCGCTTGCTCTGTACACGATCTCTATCAAAGACGAGATCGTCCCCTTCGACGGAGGAGCATGGTTCAGCTCCGCGGGTGCATCACGCAGGTATGGAGTTGAAATAGGGAGTCAGTTTGATTTCAGATGGGGGATCGGACTGAAATCTGCATTCACGTATCTCCAGGCTCGCTACAGGAAATATCAGAACGATCTCGGTGACTACAGCGGCAACAATGTGCCCGGAATTCCATTGGTCGTGTTTAACAATCGGGTCCGATATCAATCGCCGCACGGTTTTTCCATTGAGCTTACCGCGGAATACACCCATCGTTATCCGGTTGATGACGCCAATCTCCTTCATATCTCATCATCACTTCTTCTAAACTTTGCCGTGGGATATACTCTTCAGGTAGGTTCGGTTCAACTCAATCTTTTTGGTGGGGTGCAGAATCTATCGGATGAGCGCTATAGCTCCTCGGCATTCATTAATCCGTCCACTCGAAATTCGCTTGGGGTGCCCTTGAACCCCGCTTACATTGAGCCGGGGCTTCCGCGGAATATCTTCTTGGGGATAGATGGCAAGATACTAATTTGACCTTTCACGTTCAGCCTGAGCAAAACGACGATAAGATGGAACGAATAATCCGGGACCCATCGAGAGTTAGCGGTCCCCTTTTTTTGCTGCATCTTTCCCCCTTTTTTGCCAACTTGTCGCAGTGTTTTTCCTCCCACGCGTATTTCAACAACCACCATGCGCATTTTCGTCACCGGGGCCACCGGTTTTATTGGAACAAGGCTTGTCAATGAACTGATCAAGCGTGGGCATACAGTCCACGCCTTGAGCCGTTCATCAAGCAATCGTGAAGGGCTCGATCACGAGCGTGTTCATCTTGTTACGGGTGACATTCTCGATCAATCATCACTCCAAGCAGCAATGGAGGGATGTGAGCAGGTGTATCATCTCGCTGCCTACGCAAAGAACTGGGCGCCTGACAAGCAAGTCTATTATGATTACAACGTTCGCGGAATGAAGAACGTGTTTGAGGTTGCGGCAAAGGTCGGTGCTAAGCGTGTTGTGTGGACTTCCACCGTTGTGACATTCGGTCCTACACCGCCCGGAGTTGTCGGCGATGAGAACATGCGTCGGATAACAACGCATTACTACACCGAGTACGAAGCGAGCAAAGTAGCCGCAGAAGAAGAGGCGCGTAAATATGTTGAAAGCGGAGCGCCTGTAGTGATTGTTAACCCGACGAGGGTATACGGTCCCGGTAAACTCACCGAAGGAAACAGTGTGTCGTTGATGATCGATATGTACGACCGCGGCAAGGTGCCGGTGCTGCTGAACAATGGAATGAACGTTGGCAATTATGTTCTGGTTGACGACTTAGTGCAAGGACATCTCCTCGCAATGGAAAAGGGAACAATTGGAGAGCGGTACATTCTCGGTGGCGAGAATGCCTCGCTCAAAAGTATCTTTGAGCTTGTGAACGAGGTATCGGGAAAATCACACATTCAGTTCAATCTTCCGCCGCGGTTGGCATTAGTCTATTCGCGATTTGAAGAATTGAAGGCGGAGTGGCTCAACATCTATCCACAGATCACACCCGGCTGGGTTGAAACGTACCTTCAAGAATGGGTATACGTCTCTACAAAGGCCGAGCGAGAGCTTGGCTATACGATCACTCCATTGAAAGAAGGTATTCGCCGAACGTACGAATGGTTACTTCAACGACGGAGGAAACTCGCATGAACCGATTCGAATCATCCCTATCGCTTCAAGGGCTTTTCTCGGGGGATAACAGGAAACCCACCATCATTCTTCTCCTCACACCAATCCTACTGACCACCTTCAAGTACTACGGGAGTAAGGATTTCTTCTTAGCTAATTTTTCCCTATACGTCACATCGGGAAACGTGGAGTTTCTGGCGGCGCTCTATGTCTTTCTTTCTTCCTTTCTGATCTTAGGGATAATACCGCTTCTCATTGTACGATTCGTGTTCAAAGAGCCTTTGAAGATGTATGGAGTTGCTCTTGGTGATTGGCGATTTGGATGGGGGGCGTTTGCAATTATGACACCCGTGTTGGTAGTTCTTACGTATCCTTCATCCACCATGCCGGACTTTCTTGCGGAGTACCCCATCAACAAAGAAGCAGGAACATCGGCAATGATGTTTGCGACACACGCCGGTTTATATTTTCTCTTCTATCTTGGATGGGAATTTTTCTTTCGCGGATTCCTGCAGTTTGGATTGCGTGAGAAGTTGGGGGATTGGTATGCGATCCTTGTGCAAGTGCTCGCGTCGTGCCTGTTGCACATTGGGAAACCGGACGGAGAGATCTACTTTTCAATTTTTGGCGGGCTCGTCGCGGGGATCGTCGTGTTCCGATCACGGTCACTCCTCTATATTCTTCTAGTCCATTGGCTGCTGGGAGTTTCGCTTGATGTGTTCATCATTTACTTCTAATTCTGATGTTACGCAAGGTGGAAAAGAACAACTGTCATTCCCGCATGGTTTAGGCGGGAATCCATTTATATAGATGCCCGATTCACCCCGTGAGATAGCCAAATGAAAACGAGAGGTCATAACGTTTGAACAATTATCTCACGGGGTAAAAACATTCGGGCATGACATGCTTTTTTTGAGGCTTTATTTTTGGCTTGCGTAACATCAGCGTTCATGAATCCGGGATTTACCCCGTGAGATATATTTTTTACAGAGGTAACTAATGATGAAGGCATTCTATCTCACGGGGTGAACCACCGCGGATGAAAATATGACTATTTTCATAGCAGATTCTAATTGAAACGTATGATCGTTGGCAGACGGTTGATTGTTGGTCGGTTCGAGATTCAGGCAACTGATGCGCTCATCCTCGGAACGCTGATGTTCTTCAGTCTCCTTGCACTTCTCTTTTGGCCAAGAGTGGACGGATGGTATGTCCTCGTGGTCAAGAATCTCAGCGTGGGGGTGCTTTACCTGGCGTTCATGGTTGCAACGCAGCGCGTGACCCACAGATTCTGGAGGTTCTTCCTACGTGTGGCGTCTGTAACATTGCTCTACGCTTATCTCTTCGGCGCAGTTGACAAGCTCCAATTATTGATTCACGGAGAGTGGTTGGATGCGTATGTTATGGACTTTGAACAATTTGTGTTTGGCGTTCAACCAACGTTATGGTTGCAAGACTACACAACGCTGCTCCTTACTGAATGGATGATGTTCTCGTATGTGATCTATCTCCCGCTCTATCCCATTCTCTGCGGTGTCATCTATTATTTGCGCGGGGAATTGCCAATGGAGGAGTACTTCTTCACACTCGGATTAGCCAACATCCTTTGTGATATTGGATTTATTCTCTTCCCGGTTGCCGGGCCGATGTTCACCATCGGTCATCTCTATTCCGTTCCCTTGGATGGTTATCTCTTTACGTTCTTTGGGGAGCTGATGCGATCACATCTCCACTATATCGGTGGAACGATTCCAAGTCCTCATTGCGCGGCTGCTACGATCATGTGGGCAATGGCGTACCGGTATCACCGCCCGTCGTTTCACGTTCTCACCCCCATCGTTCTGTCGTTGTACATCTCCACGTTCTACGGGCGGTTTCATTATGCAACGGACGCAGTCATCGGCATTGCTGTTGCTTTTGTCGCGCTTGCACTTGCCCCAGTGCTTATGAAAGGATGGGATCGTCTCATTGAGCGTGGTGCTTTTAACACAGCTCTCGCGAAATCTACATCTCCGGAAAAACCATAAATGCCGAATTAAACAAAGGTGGCGGCTTCTTGCTTTTTGAGGCGACCCTGCGTACAATTCCAAGCGATTTCCAGAATTTCTCCCAAATGACCCTTGCGCAACGGTTTCCGGCATTGCTGTTCGAACCCGACTACGGCACGTCGGATTTGTACGACAAGCCCGCTCTGGGGCAGGCGTTCATCATGGTGACGCTCTATGCCTCGTTTTCCTCCTTCAACGTGTTGCTCTCCACAGCGACCAAGACGGAAAGCTTTTCGTTCTCCTTGTTCACGTTCTTTCTGACATTCTTCATTGCCTATATTTCATGGTTTTTTCTTTCGGTTTTCCTACACGTTCTGTCCGACCTCCTCGGCGGTCTTGGCGAACTTCACAATGCCTTTGCGTTTACCGGTCTCGCAACGGCGCCTCTTGTCGTGACGTCTGTCGTTCTCATCTTTGTTACAATGTTCGGCACGGCCTTGCTTGATGATGATCCGGACGGGATTCTTCGATACGTATCCTTTGGCGTAAACCTCATTGGCATCGGCTGGGGTTGGACCGGAGTTCTCTGCTACTTTGGTTTGAAGAATGCTGAACGCCTTGATTCCATCAAGGCAATGATTCTCTCGGTGACCCTCTTCTTTCTGATGGGTATCTTTCATACCGTTTATTCCGAAGCGTTCTAAAAGGTTGTTGAAAAAAAGGGCGCATAGCCACGAGCTTCAGCTCGTGGAAACAAATGCAAGAAACAAATGTGGGTTTTAACCCATAGTTTTGCACGGATGGGCTAAAGCCCAATAAGATTTTGTTAATCTTGTCCACGACCTGAAGGTCGTGGCTACCCAAAACAGTTTTTCAACATCCTGCTAAACGATAAAGCCGTCTCCGCAATGAGCAGAGACGGCCTGCAGTCCCGAATCGTGCTGTCGGTTGTGTGTCTTACACGCGCCTTCCCTTCAACACTCTTGTCCAATGAATGATTTGCTTCTTCACTTCATGAGGAGAAGTGCCCCCCGCCGATTTCTTCTGCTCGACGCTGCGTTGAGGAATGAGATACTCGAACACATCTTTCTGGAAATGCTTCGAGAAGGTCTGGAGCAGGTCGAGGTACAAGTTGCCCGGATACATTTTGTGCTCGACACAGTATGAAATGATCTTGCCGATGATCGTGTGTGCCTCGCGGAAAGGAACTCCCTTTCTCACCAAGTAATCGGCGAGCTCTGTCGCGGTGAGATAGTCGTTACGCGTCTGCTCCTCCATATGCTCACGTTTGAACGTTGTGTGCACAAGAATGTGGGAGAAGATGAAAAGCGACTGTCGTGTTGTGTTGACGGTGTCGAACAGAGGCTGCTTATCTTCTTGCATGTCGCGGTTGTAGGCAAGCGGCAATCCCTTCATGACGGTGAGGAGGTTCATCAACGATCCGAATACTCGGCCCGTCTTGCCGCGGACAAGCTCTGCCATGTCGGGATTTTTCTTCTGCGGCATGATGCTGCTGCCGGTTGTGTAGGCGTCGCTGATCTCGGCAAATCCGAACTCAGTGCTTGTCCAAAGCACCAATTCTTCCGCGAACCTGCTGAGATGCACCATGATGATGCTGCAGACTGAAATGAACTCGAGAAGATAATCACGGTCGCTCACCGCATCGATGCTATTCTCCACGATCCCATTGAAATGCAATTTCTTCGCAACCATTGCGCGATCAATGGGGAAGGATGTTCCAGCAAGCGCAGCAGCACCCAGCGGCGATTTGTTAGCGCGTTTGAGGCAATCCTGCAGCCGCTCAAAGTCCCGCTCGAACATCGAGACATAGGCAAGCAAATGATGGGAAAGTAAAATGGGTTGAGCGCGTTGAAGATGGGTGTACCCCGGCATCACGGCACCGAAGTATTTCTCGGCTTTATACAGCAATACTCGTTGAAGGTTGGTGAGAAGCTTGTTAAGTTCTTGGATCGCTGTTCGAAGGAAGAGCCGCTCGTCGAGGGCGATCTGATCGTTCCGGCTTCGACCTGTATGAAGCTTACCCCCAACTGCTCCGATCTTGTGGATTAACCGCTGCTCAATGGCGAGATGAACATCCTCGGTATTGCCGCCCAGGTCGAACTTTCCCGTTTCAATGTCACGCTGAATATTCTTGAGACCTGTGCGAATTCTTCGCGCCTCAGCGGCCGTCACGATCTTGCAAGCGGCCAACATCTCAACATGGGCAATACTTCCTGCGATATCTTCCTGATAGAGTTGTTTATCAAGGTCAATGGACGAGGAGAAGTCCAGTGCGATCGAGGAGAGTGGCTGCTTAAAGCGTCCGCTCCAAAGTGCTCGGTGAGCCATAGAGTATCCGGTCTGTTAATACGTATTAAGTTGATGAAGCGAGTGGGGAGAAAGATAGAGAAAAAAGGGGAAAGAAAAACCTCATTCCCGCGGAAGACTCAGTCGAGTCACGGGAATCTAGAGATGCGCAACAAAGGCTAAGAAGCAAGAAGTCTTGTTAATCCCCCTTTCTTTTATCTCGCAGATGCCACTCAATGTCATCCAACATTTCGGTTGAAAGAGAGCGCTGATAGAGAAAACGAAACACCGCCATCTCAAGATCAACGCCCGTGAGAGATGGATTGCGCTCCTTCACAAGGCGCTCCGCGAGAATTCTTCCTGCTTGATGCATCGCAGCGCATTGCTCAAGCATTTGAAGCGGCGTGAGCTTTGCTCGACGCCCCTGCATTTCTTCTCTTACCAGGGGATGTGTATCGTCTCTCATAGGAGTTTCTCAAGGTCGTCGACAACGGAAAGGCGTTGCGCCCACGAACGAAGGTGTGCTACATCCAACACAGCACGATTCACCGACACCAATCGTTCAACATCACTCCATTGCTGCTCCGATAGGGTTTCCTTCCGCCAAAGAAGCTTCTGAAGAATAAGATCCTCAAGTGCGATCACCGAGATGGTGTGGCCTTGAAGCTCTCGTTCCGTTCTGCGTTTGAACGATTGCTGGGAGAATTCATCCTCCTTCAGGAGAATGATATCACATTTGATCGAGCTCTCATTGTGGATGACGTTGAAAAGACCAAGCCCACCGAAAGCATCTTCGATTGCGACGTCTGTGATGTAGTAGTCCCCCCGAAAAGCTGAAAGGACTTTGTCTCTAGATTTTCGGGGAAACTGGACAACAATGTCAACATCGTTTGTAAAGCGGGGTTCTATATAGAAGGATGTGGCGACGGAATCACTCACCATCGAAGGAATGCCGATTGTATCGAGACGTCCGACAACATCAATCAGAACATCGATAAGCGTCTTCATGCCGGAACAATAATACCGACAACTCCGGACGGATGCAAGGCATCATCGTGCAAGAAACCTTAGTCCGATTTTTTCTTCGACAACTCTTTCTTTTTCTTCTGCCCGTTTGAGTTCACCCGATAATACGTCTTCATCGGTAGACTATAGATCTTGATGAACCCTTCGCTCGCTTTGTGGTCGAACTGATCTTTGTCAGTGTAGGTCGCGAGCTTTGTGTCGTAGAGTGAATTCGGCGAAGAGCGTCCTGCGATATCCACGGTCCCTTTGTACAGTTTGAGTTTCACAAGTCCATTGACAGTCTTCTGTGTCTCTTCAATAAACCCATCGAGCGCTTTCTTCAACGGAGAAAACCAAAGGCCATTATAGATCAGATTGGCGTAATCGTGTGAGACCTTCGCTTTGTAATGGAACACTTCCTTATCGAGTGTCAGTCGCTCAAGCTCGAGGTGTGCGAAGTGAAGCGTCACGGCAGCAGGGGCTTCATAGATCTCTCGCGATTTGATTCCGATGAGACGGTTCTCCACAAGATCAATCCGCCCAACGCCGTTTGCTCCCGCAATCTCATTGAGTTTGTCAATGAGATCGAACCCACGCATCTTCTTTCCATTAAGACTTACGGGCACACCTTTTTCAAAGCCGATTGTAACATACGTCAGTTTGTCCGGCGCTTGCTGCGGCGAGACGGTTCGTTGATAGGCGTCTTCCGGTGGTTCGACCATAGGGTCTTCGAGAATACCGCATTCGATGCTTGTCCCCCAAACGTTCTCATCAATGGAATATGGACTTGCCTTTGTGGCGGTGACCGGAATTCCGTGTCGCTCGCAGTATTCGATTTCCTCTTCTCGCGATTTGAATTCCCATTCCCGTAGGGGCGCTATCACTTTGAGATCGGGAGCGAGCGCTGCGACAGAAGCTTCGAAGCGAACCTGATCGTTCCCTTTCCCCGTGCATCCGTGGGCGACTGCCGTGCACTTCTCCCGTCGCGCAACCTCTACTAAAACTTTTGCTAACAATGGACGACCAAGTGACGTTGCCATCGGATACGTGTGCTCATACAAAGCTCCGGCCTTGAGTGAAGGGAAAACATACTCCTCAACAAATTCCTCCTGTAAGTTTCGAACGTACACCTTCTTCGCGCCCGTCTTGAACGCCTTTTCCTTCACCCCGACAAGCTCCTTCTTTTGTCCTAAATTACCTGTCACCGTGATGACCTCGGCGTTATAGTTCTCTTGTAACCACTTGACAATGACGGATGTGTCGAGTCCGCCTGAATATGCGACAGCAATTTTCATTTTCTTCACAGCGATTTTACCTTTACGTTAGTTGTGTGTGACAGATAACCTTGTCAAGGTCTTTCCGGCACAAGCCTCGTGAACCTTGACAAGGTTGTGCGTTTTCTCTAAGCCACCCGCCGTTCTTTCATCATCAGGTCTTTGAGGAAACGGAGCACGTCCTTGATTTTTCTTGTAGTAGTTGGTGTCACAAAGATCGTGTTATCGCCTGCAATCGTACCAAGGATAAGAGGATGTTGAAGACCGTCTATGATCTCGGCGACTCCCTGAGCGCGTCCCGGCAGTGTCTTGATCACCACAAAAGCTTCATTTGCATCGATTTGTTCCACTTCGTACCCGATGAATGATTGAAGGCGACGCTCCTCCGCTTCGGGTCGTAACTCGTATCGCACACCCTCTTGCGTATTGATGCGCGCGATGCCAAGATCTTTCAGATCACGCGACAACGTTGCTTGCGTAACGTGGAAGCCCGCTTTCTTCAAAGCCTTGCACAGTTCTTCCTGATTGGCAATTACTCCGTGCGTGATGATCTGCTTAATAGCGAATTGTCGTTTCTGTTTGGTCATAGTTACTCCGTCGGTAATGCCGCCGGATGCAGATGTTCAATGTTCGTGGAGGGCGAAATGCTAAGTGCTTCGACTCGCAAATACAGTCACGTATTTTGAAAATCAGATCGTGAGATCCTTGCCCGCCAGACCCGCTGTCGGGCTGGCTTGCTCAGCACTTAGTCCTGAGTGAATAAATTCGTTATCGAATTTATGAATCGAAGGACTAAGCCCTTCGAGCAATGCGACGAGGATCGCCTTTTGGACGTGAAGGCGGTTCTCGGCCTGGTCGAAGATGATGGAGTGACTTCCATCGAGCACGCTGGCCGTTACCTCTTCGCCGCGATGTGCTGGAAGACAGTGCATCACGAGGCATTTAGGCTTCGCAACGAGGAGCAGTTCTTCGTCCACTTGAAACATCTTGAAATCCCCCTTTCGGCGCTCCGACTCAGCTTCCTGACCCATGCTTGTCCACACATCAGTGTAAAGAACATCGGCGTCGCGCGCTGCCAAGAGTGGATCTCGGAGAATCTCTATCTTCTCCAAGGCATGTTCTTGTGCATAGCGAAGCACCTCCGCGTTTGGCTCATAGCCGGAAGGGCATGCGAGCGTGAAGCGGATCGGAAACAGCGTTGCCATTTCGAGCCATGAGGCCACAACATTGTTCCCATCTCCAATGAAAGCAACTTTCGCTCCGGGTCTCAACGTGCCGAACTGCCGCATTGTGTAAACATCAGCCAGCACCTGACACGGATGAGAACGGTCCGTAAGCGCATTGATAACGGGGACCGTCGAATGCTCGGCAAGATCGAGCAACACTTGATGATCAAAGAGCCGTGCAATAATGAGATCGCAGTACCGGGAGAGAAGTCGAGCTGCATCAGCCGCAGATTCACGCACTCCGATTCCGACACTCTCCTGCGAAAGAACAACCGAATGTCCGCCGAGCTGGTGGATTCCCACTTCAAGCGATACTCTTGTGCGAAGTGATGGCTTTTGGAAGATGAGAGCGGCTGATTTTCCAGTCAACGGTCGGAATGATGGTGACCTCTTAAGCGTATCGGTCAAAGCAAACAATGGCTCAAGTTCGTCGGATGTGATGTCCAGGAGTGAAAGAAAATGATTCTTCATTGTTTGACCTTACGCGACCGTTCGATTAAGGCTCGAGAGTGTTGAAGTGAGCGCTGATGGAAGTGGCTGCTTTTCGTTTTTGGAAGGAGGACTTCCTTCCGAGCGCATTGCGGACTCTGTGCGGTTCTCGTGGATCATCTGTGTCCCGATTCCCTCATCAGTGAAAATCTCAAGCAATAATGAATGTTTCACCCGACCGTCGATGATGTGCACTTTATTCACGCCGGCATCGAGCGTCTTGAACGCAGAGTGCACTTTTGGGATCATACCGCCGAAGATTGATCCGTCGCGCACAAAAGTATCCGCCTCTCTTTTGGTCAACGTTGAAACCAGTCGGTTGTTTACAAGAACACCTTCGATATCGCTCAGGTACACGAGCTTCTCTGCTCGCAATGCCATCGCAAGGGCGCTTGCCGCAAGATCGGCGTTGATGTTGTAGATCTCGCCGCGCTCGCCAACACCAAGTGGGGCGATCACAGGCATCATGCCATTGTTGAGAAGGAGATTCAGAAAAGGAACGTTAACAGAGACGATCTCACCAACAAGTCCAAGATCGTTTCCGTCGGGCGAGTGTTTTCGCGCACGGAGAAGGGAGTTGTCAACACCACAAAGCCCCACAGCATTTCCGCCATTACCGTTGATGAGATTAACGATTCCTTTGTTCAACTTTCCGGCCAGCACCATCACAACAACATCTACCATCTGTTCATCGGTGTAACGTTGGCCATTGACGAAGCGCGTGGAGAGTCCAAGGGCGTTCGCTGTGTCGGTGATCTCTTTTCCGCCGCCATGCACAATCACAATGTTGATACCGATCTTTCGAAGCAGCGTTACATCTTTTGCAAAGGTTTGCTTCAACTGGTCGTTCGTCATGGCTGCCCCGCCGTACTTGATGACGAAGGTCTTCCCTTCATACGTTTGGATATATGGAAGCGCCTCGATCAGGACTTCTTCTTTGGTAGATGAGTCGATCATCTTTTCTCCTTGAGTGATGTTAGGAGCGATAACTTGCGTTGATGTGGATGTATTCTTTTGTGAGATCGCACGTCCAGAAACGAGCGACAGCGTTCCCTTGATTGAGATTGATGGAGATAGTGATGTTCTCTTGAGAAAGAGCGTGCTTCGCGCGTTCTTCATCCAAGACGATCTCATAGTGTTTGTTCAACACAGGAAGTTCATTAAAAGTGATCTCAACGACATCCGGATCGAAGTCAATCCCGGAATAACCCACTGCTGCCATGACCCGTCCCCAATTTGCATCGGCGCCATGGATTGCCGTTTTAACCAAATTAGAATTGGCGACAGAACCGGCGGCCTGAGCAGCTTCGGATTCAGATCGTGCGCCATGAATGACAATTTCAATGAGCTTTGTTGCGCCTTCGCCGTCACGCGCAATCATCTTCGCTAGTTTGACCATGACATATTCCAGGGCTGAGAGAAAAAGCTGATATTCTTCGGAATGATCAGCAATCGGCGCATTGCCCGCGGCTCCGTTGGCGAGAACAAGCGCCATGTCGTTCGTGCTCATGTCGCCATCCACGGTGATGCGGTTGAACGAGCGATTGTTGGCGTGCGTCAGCGCTTTGTGAAGCAAGTGTGGGGGAATTGCAGCATCTGTCGTCATAAACGCAAGCATTGTCGCCATGTTCGGTGCGATCATGCCGGAACCTTTTGCCATCCCGCCAATCGTGACAAGTGATCGACCGAGGGTGAACTTCACCGCTACTTCCTTCATGTACGTATCGGTAGTCATGATTGCTTCTGCCGCATCTTTGTTTCCGGTGCGTGAGAGCTGTGGGGCGAGCTGCTGAATTCCTGGAACGATTTTCTCCATCGGCATATACTGGCCGATAACGCCGGTGGACGAAACAAGAACGCGTTCCTCGGAAATCCCAAGCGCTGCAGCGGCTGTGCTCACCATTGTCCAGGCGTCATTGAGGCCGTGCTCGCCTGTGCAAGCATTCGCATTGCCGCTGTTAACCACCAATGCGGAACAAAGCGCGGATTTGCGCAATTGGATTTTGTCGACGAGGATCGGCGCGGCTTGGGTCTTGTTCAATGTGAAAACTGCTGCCGCAGATGCAGGCACATCGGAAACGATCATCGCAAGATCTTTCTTCACTTTGCGGATGCCGCAGTAGAATCCACCGGCACGAAAACCTTTCGCTGCTGTCACGCCGCCTTCCACTTCGTTTGGGCGAAATGTTTCTGTCATATCAGTCCCTCCGTTTCCGAGAATCCAAACATAAGATTCATGTTGTGAACCGCTTGTCCTGCTGCCCCCTTGAGCAAGTTATCGATAGCCGAGAAGATGATCAGGCGATTATTGTTCTGATCAATGCGGAATCCGATGTCAATGTTGTTCGTGTAGTTCACGTTCTTGATCTCAGGAATCTTGGTTGCCGAAAAACGAACGAACGGTTCGTTTCCGTAATAGCGTTGGTACGTTTCGAGAACATCGTTTTCCGACAAAACGCGATTCATTGGTGCGTAGATCGTTGTGTAGATTCCGCGAGCAATTGGGAGAAGATGAGGGACGAAAGAGAACGCAGTATCCGCGTTGGCAAACGAATCGAGAGCCGTTTTTATCTCAGGAATGTGCTGATGTACGGTAACTTTGTAAGCGCGCACAGACTCACTCACTTCGGCAAACGATAGCTCGACAGAAGCACTTCTCCCGGCGCCCGAGACACCCGAGAGAGAATTAATGACTATTCCTTTCTGTTCTATCTGCTGTTCCTTGAGCAACGGTACAAGAGGAAGGATAGCGCTTGTAGGATAACATCCCGGATTAGCGACAAGCGTCGCCAATCGGATCTGCTCACGATTCAACTCCGGCTAGCCATACACTGCCTGCGAAAGAAAAGTCGGGGCCGCATGTTCGCGTTTGTAGTACTTCTGATAGAGTGAAACATCGCGCAACCTAAAGTCTCCGCCCAAGTCAATCACCTTCTTCTTTTGTCGAAGAAGCTCAGGGACCAGATTCATCGCCTCGCCTGATGGAAGCGCGATGAAGACAACATCGCTTGAGCAAGCAGATTCGATGGAATACTGCTCGAACGTTGCCTCGGTCCTGCCGGCAAAGAACGGATACACTTCATCCACTCGTTTTCCTGCTGAAGTGTTCGCGAAGAGTTTTTCAATGCGGACGTCGGGGTGACGGAGGAGAATCTTGAGAAGTTCGACGCCAGAGTACCCGGATGCGCCGAGAATGGATGCCTTGGTCATGGGTGCATGAATATACATTATGGTGCATAATTATGCAAGCTTTTTTTACCAAGATAAAAACAGCTCAAGCCTTTCGATGGGTGGAGGCTCTTTGGATGAAGGGTCAATTTTTCGTACATTGATTACACATCATTTAACTCAGAGACAGAGAAAGAGCTACCAAATGGGTTTTGCTTGCGGAATCGTTGGACTTCCCAACGTCGGGAAGTCCACTTTGTTTAATGCCATCACAGCCGCCGGAGCCGAGGCGGCAAACTATCCTTTTTCCACCATTGATCCGAATGTCGGCGTCGTGACCGTACCCGATGCTCGTATGGATCGACTTGTAGAAATCTACAAGCCGGGCAAAGTAGTCCCAACGGCAATTGAGTTTGTTGACATTGCCGGTCTCGTGAAAGGTGCAAGCAAAGGGGAGGGATTGGGAAACCAGTTTCTATCTCACATTCGAAACGTTGAGGCAATCGCGCATGTGGTACGATGCTTTGACGATCCCAATGTGATTCATGTGGATGGAAGCGTCAACCCGAAGCGTGACATTGAAGTGATCGAAACGGAATTGATCCTCAAAGACCTTGAGACAGTGGAAAAGAAATTCGGAGATGCGGAAAAGCGGTCGAGGTCTGGTGATAAGAAGATCAAAACCGAAGCGGAGTTCTATGCTCGCGTTCGCGAACATCTCCTGAGCGGGCGCTTAGCTCGTTACTTGACAATCGGTAGTGACGACGAGAAACTCTGGCTACGCGACATGCACCTGCTGACGAATAAGCCGGTGATGTACGTGTGCAATGTGCATGAGAGCGAATTGCAAGGAGAAAACAAATATGTTCAGGCGGTGCGCGAGATTGCGGCAAAGGAAGGAGCGCTGGTGGCGGTGATCAGCGCTGCGGTGGAGGCGGAAGTTGCCGAGCTTCCACAGGCGGAAAGAGGACACTTCCTTGAAGGGTTGGGACTTGCGGAATCGGGATTGAGTCAAGTGATCCGTGAAGGGTACGATCTCCTGCACCTTATCACGTTCTTTACTGCTGGACCCAAAGAAGTGCATGCGTGGACAATCGAGCGTGGGACGCTAGCTCCACAAGCGGCGGGAGCAATCCACAGCGATTTTGAGAAGGGATTCATCAGAGCGGAGATCATAAAGTGTGAAGATCTTGATCGGTTGGGGAGCGAAGCTGCCGTCAGAGACAAAGGCGTCCTTCACGTAGAGGGGAGGGAATATGTGGTGGAAGACGGCGACGTTGCGTTCTTTCGGTTTAATGTGTGAACGGAAAACCCTTGTCAAGGTAGCAAGCGTTTCAGCCGTGAAACCTTGACAAGGTTCACTCGCAGACTGCCTCCTCCTACTTCTTCTTCCACTCCATATTCAAGAGTTCGTATGCTGGAACAATCGAGAGCTTCGCAGTCTCCACCTGCCCCTTGAACGCAGCCACATCCTTGGCAAACAGGTCATTCCACGCTTTCAGCGCATCCTGCAACGTCGCCTCAGCCTGACGCAAATATGTCATCTGTGTACTCGTCGGAGGATCCCACGATGAGCCGAGCGAACGACTCACAAAGGTAAGTTTGGCGGCGACGGTGTTGGAAGACCGCGTTATTCCTTGCACGCGATTTGGCTCTTCAAGAAATTGATCGGCCACATCTGATAGTCTTTTCCTTACGTCCGCCGCAGACTTCCGGATCGCCTTCGCAGTATCATCATTCCGTTCCCGCACTTGCTCAAGTACTGTGTTAATCGCTCTTCGAATCTTTACAATCCGCTCGACCGCTTCTGCTGCAATATTAATATGTTGAGCAACCTTCTGCTGTAGCTCGAATTTCTTCTGACGATCAGCAAGGAGGATATTGATGCGCGGATCGGCGTTCACTTCCACTATTTGTGTGGCTTCGTGCTTGTGCGCTTTGATCTTGATTGTATACTTTCCCGGAAGCACCTCCGGCCCCTGTGGCGTGGAGAACTCCTGCTCAGGAGTTGGCGGTGTGAGGCGCGGGCTTCTCGGGCCGTCAGTTCTCAAGTTCCATGCAACACGGTTGATGCCGCGCTCTGCCGGGCCGGTAAACTTTCGGATGACTTTTCCACTTTCATCCAATACTTCAATTCGAACGGCAAACGAATCCTTCCTCGCAGTGCGTTCTTGTCCCGGTGCAGGTTGCGCTTCTCCCTCTTGATCATCTCCGGGTGTGTACTTCAAAGAATCTTTCGGAAGGTTCAAACTGTAGGTAATCAGCCCTCCGTAAGACCGATTCTCTCCTTTGAACATTGCGTCGGCGGGGAAGTGATATCCATCCATCGCTCGCACGTAATGTTGGTAGGTTGAGGGAATCTCAAACATGTGCAGCGGCTTCTCGAGAATCTCTCTGTTCACACTCCTCAACGGACGCACATCATCAAGAATATAGGCTGCCCGACCATGCGTGCCGATGACCAGATCATGGTCACGGGGATGCACGATCAACGCCATAGCTGAAGCTGTGGGAACCCCATGAGTCCATTTCATCCAATTCGTTCCACCGTTGAAGCTGATCCACAATCCGAACTCAGTGCCAAGGTAAAGCAGATTCCTATTCACCGGATCTTCTTCAATCACAAGCGCATATCCCCAGATCTCTTTTCCCTTTGATCCCGCGGTCGGATCGTTTTTCGTCAGACTCGTCCAGCTTTTTCCAAAGTCTGTTGTCTTGAAAACATACGTGTTCCAATTGCCGCGGCGGTGATCGTCAAACACAACGTACGCCGTTCCTGCATCGTGCTTCGATGCCTCGATGTGCGCCACCCACGTGTTGGCGGGAACACCGGAAATGTTTTTCACAACATTCGTCCACGTCTTTCCACCATCGGAAGTTACTTGCACATTACCGTCATCTGTTCCGACCCACAGTACGCCTCTTTGAAGCTGGCTCGGTGCTATGGTCAGAATCGTCGTGTAATTCTCCGCGTTCGTCACATCCATCGTCAGTCCGCCGCTCTCGGCTTGCTTTTGTTTCGTTGTGTCGTTTGTAGTTAGGTCCGGACTAATGATTTCCCACCTATCTCCCCGGTCGGTGCTTTTGTGAACGAACTGGCTTCCATAGTAGATCGCTTTGGTATCGAACGGATCTTGTGCGATGCCGGCATTCCAATTGAAACGCAACTCAACTCCATCGGGTCTTGCAGGTCGCACATCCTTCCGCTCGCCGGTTTTCCAATTGAACCGGAAGATGAATCCACCTTGCGACATCGCGTAGCCGTAGTTCGGGTCGGATGCATCAACGAGGGTCGCGAAGCCGTCGCCAAAGCCGACTTCATTCCAGTGCCAATTGCGGATGCCGTTGTTTTCCCACACTTCGCTGGGTCCACGCCACGAACCGTTATCCTGCATGCCGCCGAAAACGTTGTAGGGAATCTCCATGTCAACATTGATGTGGTAGAATTGAGCAAGCGGAAGATTATCAATCATCCGCCAGGATGCGCCATAGTCTTGACTGACATAGACGCCGCCATCGCTACCGTCAATCAGGAAGCTTCCGTCGTTTGGATGAATCCAAAGTGCATGATGATCGGAATGCACTCGGTTTTGTCCACCGAGCGTGGTGAATGTCTTCCCACCGTCATTACTGATCTGCAGATTAGAGTGAAGACTGTAGATGCGATTCTCGTTCTGTGGATCAATGCGGAGATCGCAATAGTAGAACGGACGAGGAGCAATGTTCGGCGATTCGTTGACGACCTTCCATGTCTTCCCCCCGTCTTCCGATTTGCAGAGCGCATTTTTTTTCGTCTCAATGAGCGCATAAATGATATTCGGATTGTTCTTTGCGATGGCGAGTCCGATCCTCCCCAATTCGCCTTTTGGCAAACCTTCGTTTTCGGTGATCTTCGTCCATGTTTCTCCACCATCATGCGTCACGTAGAGCCCGCTACCGGGTCCACCTGACTTAGAGAACCATGGCCAGCGCCGATACTCCCACATTGCGGCAAAGAGCTTGTTAGGATTGGAAGGATCCATGATCAATTCTGCGCAACCGACTTTCTTGTTGACGTAGAGAACTTTTCGCCACGACTTTCCCCCGTCGGTGGTTTTGAAGACACCGCGATCCGGATTCTCGCCCCACATCTGCCCCATCGCCGCGGCGTACGCAATATCCGGATTGGATGGATGCAGAATAATGCGATGGATACGCTCTGTCTTGTCGAGTCCGCTGTGTGACCACGTCTCGCCGCCATCAATGCTCTTGTAGACTCCGTTTCCAACGCTGGCGCTGTTGCGCGGATTCCCTTCCCCCGTTCCAACCCAAACGATGGAGGGGTTCGGTTGAAAGATGGTGACATCACCGATTGCCGCTACGGGCTGGTCATCGAAGACCGGTTTCCAGGTTGTCCCGCCGTTGGTTGATTTCCACACGCCGCCGATGGATGCACCGACAAAGATGATATCGGGATTGTCGGCTATGGCATCAATATCGGCGATGCGGCCGCTCATGCCGGCTGGACCGATCGAGCACGCCTTCATGCCGGAGAAGAGCTTAGGATCGATCTGAGCGAGAGCGGGAGTGATGAATGTGGCAAGAAGAGCAAGCAGGAAAACGATACGAGAATTACGAGAGTTCATGAAGTCCTCCTTATAATAGAAATATTATGTGACGGTAGAACGAATGAGAGAAACGAAGGTTTCTGAAGCCGTCCAGAATGTAGGGCGAGATGCCAGCCCGCCGTGCGTTCTGGCGGGTTATTCCGTCCACATTAAAGCTTTGAAAAGAAGCTTGATTCTTAAGGGCCGACGGGACTTTTAGACATCCTCGGCATTATAGCAACTGAAATGTGATGAGGAGGATATTCAAATGTTGGGGGAAAAGCAAGATAATCGGGTCCAAGATAATCGGGTCCGCACGGTCGTGGGCACAATAAAGTGTGAAGATCTTGATCGGTTGGGGAGCGAAGCTGCCGTCAGAGGCCAAGGTGTACTTCACGTGGAGGGACGGGAGCGCGTGGTGGAAGAC